>DATBCM010000458.1:0-4356 GCA_036270455.1 Gemmatimonadales bacterium
CAGCGCGAGTACGGGAAGGATCAGGACGAAGATCTTCACGCGCCCAAAGCTAGTCATCCGGTCTATATTTCAGAATGCACGACGATCTGTACTTCACCGAGCAGCACCTCCAGGTCCGCGAGATGGTGCGTGACTTCGCCCGCACCGTAGTCCGGCCCTCCGCGCGGGGCTACGACCTCGACTCCAGGTTCCCGTGGGACAACATCAAGCAGATGGCGGACCTGGGCCTTTTCGGCATTCCCTGGCCCGAGGAGCTGGGCGGGTCGGGGATGGACTATTTGTCGTACATGATCGTGATCCACGAGATGGCCAAGGTGGACGCGAGCCACGCCATCACCATCTCCGCCCACACCACCCTCGGCACCTCGCCGATCGTCGACTTCGGTACTCCCGAGCAGAAAAAGAAGTACGTACCCCTCCTGGCCGCCGGGAAGGTGCTGGGCGGGTTCGGGCTGACCGAGCCGGGCGCCGGCTCCGACGCGGGTGGGACCAAGACCGTCGCGGTGCAGAAGGGGGATCACTACGTCCTCAACGGCTCCAAGATCTTCATCACCCACGCCGGGGTCGGTGAGATCTTCGTCGCCACGGCGCGTACGGACCCGTCCGCCAAGAAGACGCACGGCATCACCGCCTTCATCGTCACCAAAGACACCACCGACCTGGCCGAAGCGGCTCGCGTGGGAATCGGGCATGAGGCCTCCCTGCCCAAGGTGACGGGATTCACCGCCGGCAAGAAGGAGGACAAGCTCGGCTGGCGGGCGTCCGATACGCGCGAGCTCGTGTTTCATGACGCGATCGTTCCGAAGGAAAACGTCCTGGGTCCGGTGAACAACGGGTTCCGCCAGTTCCTGCACACGCTCGACGGCGGACGCATCGGCATCGCGGCGCTCTCGCTCGGGATCGCCGAAGGCGCGCTCGAGGAGTGCCTGAGCTATACGTCGACGCGGAAGCAGTTCGGTCGCCCGGTCGCGAGCTTTCAGGGTGTGCATTTCGCGCTCGCCGACATGGCGACCGAGATCGAGTGCGCCAAACATCTGGTCTTCCACGCCGCCTGGCTCAAGCAGCACGGGCATCCGTTCAAGCGCGAAGCGGCGATGGCCAAGCTGTACGCCTCGGAGCTGGCCATGCGCGCCACGACCAAGGCGGTCCAGCTCCACGGCGGGTATGGCTACACCACCGAGTACCCGGTCGAGCGCATGATGCGCGACGCGAAGATCTGCGAAATCGGGGAAGGGACGAGCGAGATTCAGCGGATCGTCATCGCCCGGCAGATGCTGGGCGACCTGATCGACTAGAGCTCGGGAGGTTTGTACGGCCCCGGTTCGACGGTCTTTTCCTCCGGGTGCGAGACCTCCTTGTGGAGATGCTCGAGCAATTCGAGCTGACGCTGCTGCAGATGCCAGAGTTCATGCCACTGCTTGAAACGAAGTGAGTCCAGCTTGTCGTGGAGATCGCGGATCTCGATCTCCGCCATCAGGTTGATCTCGTAGTCCTGCTTCGCCTGCAGCCGGTCCTTTTCCGATTGCCGATTCTGGCTCATCATGATCACCGGCGCCTGCAAGGCGGCCAGGGTCGAGAGGACCAGGTTGAGCAGGATGTAGGGGTAGGGGTCGAAGGCCCGGCTGAGCAGGAAAAACGAGTTGAGTCCCATCCAGACGACCAGGATCCCACCGAAGATCATGATGAAGGTCCAGCTCCCACCGAACTGCGCCACCTTGTCGGCCACCCGCTGGCCGAACGTCATGTGTGCTTCGAACTCCTGGTTGACCAGGCGGCTTACGCGTCCCCGGCCGGCCAGACGCGTCACCAGCCCCTTCTCCATCTCCGAGATCTTGTCGAACTCATCCTCGAGGTAGCCGAGGAACTTCTTGGCCCGGTACTGCTCGCGGCAGTCCTGGCAGATGCCGCGGGTGCCGGGCCACTCGGGCCGGTCCCGCTTGATGAGGTTGACGATGGCGGGCTCGAGTTTCTGGGAGCCCACCATGGTCCGGGCGTCGACCGTGGTGCCGCAGAGGGAGCAGGTGACCTTGGCCATGGGGCAGGAAACTACGCGAGACCCAGCACCTTTACCAGAAAGGCCCAGCGGTCCGCCTGTTCGTCGATCATCTTGGCCACCGGCTTTCCGGCGCCATGCCCGGCCTTGGTCTCGACGCGGATCAGGACCGGAGCCGGACCCGCCTGCGCGGCCTGCAGGGCGGCGGCGAACTTGAAGGAGTGGCCGGGCACCACCCGGTCGTCGTGATCGGCGGTGGTCACCAGCGTAGCCGGGTAGCGGGTGCCGGGGTGCAGGTTGTGCAGGGGTGAGTAGGCCAGCAGGTAAGGGAACTGGGCCGGATCGTCCGCCGAACCGTACTCCGGGACCCACGCCCACCCGATGGTGAACTTGTGGAAACGCAGCATGTCCATCACCCCGACCGCGGGGAGAGCCGCGCCGAAGAGCTCGGGGCGCTGGGTCAGCGCCGCCCCCACGAGCAGCCCCCCATTCGACCCGCCGCCGATGGCCAGCCGCTCCGGGCGCGTGATCCGCTGGTCGATCAGCCAGTCGGCCGCGGCGAGAAAATCGTCGAAGACGTTCTGCTTCCGCCCGAACATCGCGGCTTCGTGCCACGCTTCGCCGTACTCATTGCCGCCCCGCAAGACCGGCATGGCGAAGACCCCGCCCAGCTCCAGCCACCCGATGATCCCCGCCGAGAAGGCCGGCGTCATGTTGACGCCGAACCCGCCGTATCCATAGAGGTAGACCGGTGCGTTCCCGTCCTTCGGGAGATCGCTGCGCCCGGTGACGAACATGGGGAGCTCGGTGCCATCCGTGGAGCGGACGAACACTTGATGGGTCTCATACCGGCTGGAGTCGAATTGTACGGCGGGCGTCCGCCACACCCGGGTCGCTCCGGTGGCGACGTCGTGAGCCAGGATCGCCGTCGGCGTCAGGAACGACGTGAACGCGAAGAACAGAGTTGGTGACCGACGCTCGCCCGACACTTCCGCCACCGATCCCAGGGAGGGCAGCGCGATGGGATCGAGCTCCTGGCCGGAGAGCCGGAAGCGCCGCATCCGTGCGTGCGCGTGGTGCAGGTAGCTGGCCACCAGCACGTCTCCGGAGAGATGGACGGATTCGAGCGCCTCACCTTGCTCCGGTACGATGCTGGTCGGGGGAAGCTCAGGCGCGCGCGTATCCAGCTTCACCACGCGGCGCCGCGGGGCATCCTGATCCGTGAGCAGATAGAACACCGGTCCATCGTTGCCGATGAATCCCCAGGCGGCGTCGAAGGCGTCGAGCAGCTGGACCACCTTCGCCGGATTCTCGAGATCGATGTAGTAGAGCCGGTTCCGCCGGTCGGTGCCGAGCCAGATGGACATCACCAGGTACCGGCCGTCCTCGCTCACCTCGGCGGCCACGCCCCAATCGGGCTGGTCGGCGCGCTCCCAGATGAGCTGGTCCTGGTCCTGCGAGGAGCCGACGCGGTGGTAGTAGAGCTTGTGATGCTTGTTCACCTCGAGGAGCGGGTCCGCTGCCGCGGCGGGTTCGGGATAGCGGCTGTAGTAGAATCCGGCGCCGTCATGCCGCCAGGCGAGCGACGAGAACTTCACCCACCTGAGCGCATCAGGCAGATCGGCGCCCGTCGCGACGTCGCGGATCCGGATCACGTTCCAGTCCGATCCGCTCTCCGACACCGAGTACGCGAGCAGGCGCCCGTCCTCGCTGATCGCCGTCACGCCCAGCGCGGTCGTCCCGTCGGTGGAAAGCAGATTGGGGTCGAGCAGGACCACGGGGGGACCGTCCGGCGTGCCGTCGGTCCGGTACAGGACCGCCTGATTCTGCAGGCCGTCGTTGCGGAAGTAGAACCACCGCCCGGCCTTGTGCGTGGGCACCCCGACGCGCTCGTAGCTCCAGAGCTCCGTCAGCCGCCGGTGGATGGCCTCCCGCTGGGGGATGGCCTCCAGGAACGCGAACGTGACCGCGTTCTGCGACTCTACCCAGGCCTTGGTGTCGGGGGCATCCACCTCTTCCAGCCAACGGTAGGGGTCCGCGACCCGGGTGCCGTGATAATCGTCCACCTGGCTGGACTTCCGGGTGGGTGGGTAATGGAACGGAGGGCGGGCTGGACTCGTAGGGACGGAGGCGTCGGGGCACATGGCGCCGAAGTTTATCTGGATTGACGTAACTTACAAGGCCGCTTAGATTTACACCGTGCTTCGAACCTTGGCTCCGTTCGCGTCGTTGACGCGCAAGCTGCCCTCTGCCGCGGGCGTCCGGGTTCATTTGCCTTCGCCTATCTCCGATCTCTCAGGCTCTGCCTCTTCGAGCGATTGCTGGAACCACCTTGGGACCCCCGGGGGCTGCTGGCCCAACGG
>DATBCM010000459.1:0-6546 GCA_036270455.1 Gemmatimonadales bacterium
CGTGCATCAGTCCGATTGGAGCACGGCGTCATCATGGCTGTGACGGTCCCGGCTTCGTCCCCGCTACTCGCGGCGGCCCGTCGTCAGCCCAGCCGCCCGACGCCGGTCTGGTTCATGCGCCAGGCCGGGCGATACCTGCCAGAATACCGCACCATCCGGGAGCAGCACACGCTCCTCGAGATCTGCGCCGATCCTCAGCTCGCGGCCGAGGTCACGCTGCAGCCCGTACGGCGACTGGGCGTGGATGCCGCGATCATTTTCGCCGACATCCTCTTGCCACTGGTGCCGATGGGGCTCGACCTGTCATTCGTCGAGGGGGAGGGGCCAGTAATACGGAACCGCATCCGCGGTCCCGCCGACGTCAAGCGACTGGCCGTCATCGATGTCGCCAACGCACTCGCCTCCGTGGCCGAGGCGGTGCGGCTGACGCGGTCGGTACTCCCGCCGACGGTGCCGGTGATCGGGTTCGCCGGCGCACCATTCACCGTGGCCGCGTACGCCATCGAGGGGGGGTCCTCCCGTCACTTCGCCGACACCAAGCGATTCATGTACGAGCACCCGGAGGCCTGGGCCGAGTTGCTGACCAAACTGGTCCGCGTGCTGGGCGAGTATCTCACGGCCCAGGTCGCGGCGGGGGCGGAGATCCTGCAGGTGTTCGATAGCTGGGCCGGTGTGCTGAGTCCCGCCGACTACCGGCGTTACGTGCTCCCGCACTCGCGGGCGCTCTTCGTCCAACTCGGCCTCCTCGGCGTCCCGGTCATTCATTTCGGCGTGAACACCGGCGAACTGCTGCCGTTCCTGGTGGCGGCCGGCGGGGACGTGATCGGCCTGGACTGGCGGGTCGAGCTCGACGAGGGCTGGTCGCGGATCGGGTTCGAGCGGGGGGTGCAGGGGAATCTCGACCCGGTCGCACTCTTCGCGCCGCCGGCGGAGCTCGAAGCGCGGGTTCGCGACGTCATCGCGCGGGCCCAAGGCCGGCCCGGGCACATCTTCAATCTCGGTCACGGTCTCCTGCCGGACACACCCGTGGACGCCGTGCGTCGCGTCGTGGACCTGGTCCACACCCTCACGGCATGAGCGGGTCCGTGGGCGTGCTGGTGATGGCATACGGCGGTCCGGATGCACTGACCGACGTCGAGCCCTACCTGATGGACGTCCGGGGCCACCGGCCCACACCGCCCCACGTGGTGGAGGAGGTCCGCTCCCGGTATGCCGCGATCGGAGGGCGGTCTCCGATCCTGGAACGGACTCGAGCCCAGGCCCGTGGCCTCGAGCTCGCGCTGGCGGCACGCGGCGCGCAGTTGCCAGTGGCGGTCGGCATGCGGCACTGGCAGCCCCGGATCGCGACGGGCCTCGACGAGCTGCGGAACCGCGGTGTGGACCGGGTCATCGGACTGGTGATGGCACCGCATTACTCGCAGATGTCGGTCGGGCTCTACTTCCAGAAGGTGCTGGAGGATCGCGGGTCACTCGCATTCGTCGGCGTTCGCGACTGGCATCTGCTGCCCGGCTACATCACGGCCGTGGCCGATCGAGTGCGAGACGCCCTCGCGCGGTTCCCAGCCGACGCCCGCGCTCACGTGCCGGTGATCTTTTCGGCGCACAGCCTCCCGCAACGCCTGGTCGAGTTGGGAGATCCCTATCCCCGGCAGCTGCTCGAGTCCATGCGCGCCATCGTGGAGCGAATGGGGAATGGCCTTCGGCACCACTTCGCCTTCCAATCGGCGGCACTGACGCCGGACCCGTGGATGGGCCCGGATGTCGGCACGGTGCTCGCCCAGCTGGCGGAGGCCGGGGAGCGGAACGTCGTCGTCGCACCCATCGGGTTCACCTGCGAGCACGTGGAAGTGTTGTTCGACCTCGATGTGGAGCTGAGGCGGCAGGCGGGGGCGCTCGGCGTGCATCTCGAGCGCTCAGGGATGGTGAACGACGATGCGCTCATGATGTCGGGGCTCGCGGACCTGGTGCTCGACGCGGTGCGCCGCGAGGGGTGGTCGTGAGCCAGGTCGTCATCGTCGGCGGCGGGATCGCGGGGCTGGCGGCCGCTCAGCGATTGACCGCCGCGGATATTCCCTGCACGGTGCTCGAGCGGGACCACCGTCCCGGCGGCAAGATCGTCAGTCAATCGGTCGGCGGGTTTCTGGTGGAAGGCGGACCCGACTGTTTCCTCTCCTCCAAGCCCGGAGGGATGGCGCTGGCCCGCGCACTGGGCATCGACGGGCTCCTCCACGGCACCGACTCCGCGCACCGCGGCACGTTCGTGAAGCGGGGAGGCCGGCTCCATCCACTCCCCGAGGGGATCACGGGTCTCGTGCCCTCCCGGCTCGGTCCCCTCCTGACGACGCGGCTGTTGACTCCCGCGGGGCGCATCCGCGCGGGACTCGAGGCGTTCGTGCGGGGACGTGCCGGCGGCGGTGATGAGAGCATTGCCCAATTTGCGTCGCGCCGGTTCGGCGCGGAGGCGTACCGCTGGGTCGTCGAGCCGCTGCTCTCGGGCGTCTACGCCGGCGATGGCTCGCAACTCTCACTCTCCGCGACCTTCCCGCAGCTCGCCCGCGCCGAGCGCGAGTGTGGGGGGGTGCTGCGGTCCGCCTGGCGGCACGGGGGTGGGGGTGGGGGTGGGGGTACGTCGCAGGGGGAACGCAGCGGCTTCCTCTCCTTCCCGGACGGAATGGAGCAGCTCGTCCGTTCCACGGTGGCCCGTCTGCCCCCCTCCACGCTGCGACTGGGCGTGGGCGTCGTAAGCATTTCCAAGGGCGGGGACGGGTTCCGGATCCGTTGTGCCGACGGGGCGGTGTCGGGCGCCGATCAGGTCATTCTTGCCACGCCAGCGTTCGTCAGCGCCGGACTGGTGGAGGACTTGAGTCCTTCGCTCTCCATTGAGTTGTCGCGCGTTCCATTTGTCTCCTCCGCGACCGTGACACTGGCGTACCGAGACGCGCCGGCATTCCGCGGCACGGGATACGTCTGCCCCCGAGCCGAAGGTGGACCCGTCGTCGCGGTGACGTGGGCGTCCAACAAATACCGGGGGAGAGCTCCGGCCGGTGCGGCACTGGTGCGCGTCTTTCTCGGCCGCTCGGGAGACGAAGGATGGGTAGACGAATCTGACGACGTGCTGATCGCCGAGGCGCGCGAGGAGCTGGCGCGGGTGTGTGGCGTCGAGGGAGAGCCGGTCCTGTGCCGCGTCTTCCGGTGGCCGCGCGGGCTTCCCCAGTACGTCATCGGACACCTCGAACGCGTGGAGCGGATCGCGGCCCAGGTGCGTCGCATCCCAGGCCTCCATCTGGCGGGAGCGTCATATTGGGGGGTGGGCATCCCTGACTGCATCGCTTCGGGGTGGGCCGCGGCTGATGCCGTGCTGGAAGCCCTCCGCATTCCCGCGTGACCACTTCGCGCTCGGCGGCACTCTTTCAGGAGGCCCAGGCGCTCTTTCCCGGTGGCGTCAACTCGCCGGTCCGGGCCTTTCGAGCCGTCGGCGGGCACCCGCTGTTTCTCGCTCGAGGCGCGGGGGCCATGGTGGAGGATGTCGACGGCGGCAGGTACATCGACTACGTACTGTCGTGGGGCCCGCTGATTCTGGGGCACGCGCATCCGTCCGTGGTGCGAGCGGTGCAGGCCGCGGCGTTGGAAGGAACCAGCTTCGGCGCGCCCACGCCGCGGGAAGTGGAGCTGGGCAAACTCATCCGGCAGTGCCTGCCGGCCGTGGAGCAGATGCGGTTCGTCAATTCCGGGACCGAAGCGGTGATGAGCGCGCTGCGGGTGGCGCGCGCGTTCACCTCGCGATCCCGGATCCTGAAGTTCGAAGGGTGCTATCACGGCCATGCGGATGGCTTGCTGGTTCGCGCCGGGTCCGGCGTGGCGACCCTCGCGCTGCCCGACTCTCCTGGTGTACCCAGCGCGACCGCGGCGGACACTCTGGTGGCGCCATACAACGACGTCGCCGCCGTCGAGCGCATCTTCGATCAGTATCCCCGGAGCATCGCGGCCGTCATCGTGGAGCCGGTGGCCGGCAATATGGGTGTCGTTCCTCCCCAGCCCGGGTTCCTGGAGGGTCTGCGGGAAATCACCCGCACGGACGGGGCGCTCTTGATCTTCGATGAAGTGATGACCGGTTTCCGCGCCCACCCCGCGGGGGTGCAGGGGATGACGGGCGTCACTCCCGACCTCACGACGCTCGGCAAGATCATCGGCGGTGGCCTGCCGGTCGGTGCCTACGGCGGCCGGCGCGACCTCATGGCGCTGGTGGCTCCCTCCGGTCCGGTCTACCAGGCCGGCACACTCTCGGGCAATCCGCTCGCCATGGCTGCCGGCATCGCGACGCTCACCGAGCTTCTGCGGCCCGGGGTCTGGGAGACCGTGGCGGCCGCCACCGCGGCGCTCTCCCGGTGTCTCTCCGAAGCGGCCCGGGATGCCAACGTCCCCTGCGTGGTCAATCAGGTGGGCGCCATGCTGACGGTGTTCTTTACGGATCGACCGGTGCGCAACTGGGAGGATGCCCGCGGCTCGGATGTCGCCCGCTTCGGCGCGTTTTTCCGCAGCTTGCTGGAGTCCGGTGTGTACTGGGTGCCCTCGCAGTTCGAGGCCGCCTTCCTGTCCCTGGCCCATGGGCCCGATGAGATCGAGAGAACGGGCGAGGCCGCGCGCCGGGCATTCGCCGCCATCTGACGCCTACCTGACGGCCGCCGGGACGCCGCGCGCAACCGAGATTAGATTCGCCGCATGCGTGTGCTCATTGTCGAGGACGATCCCGAACTCGCGGGACTGCTCCGCGAGGGTCTGCGCGAGCAG
Organism: Gemmatimonadales bacterium; assembly: GCA_036270455.1. Taxonomy (GTDB): domain Bacteria; phylum Gemmatimonadota; class Gemmatimonadetes; order Gemmatimonadales; family GWC2-71-9; genus 40CM-2-70-7. The sequence continues at coordinate 4,789 of DATBCM010000459.1, forward strand.
CGGATCGATCCCGTCCTGGCATCGACCTTCGCCGACGGGCTCGAGCGGGGCCGGGGCACCGATTTCGACGTCGTGATCCTCGACGTCCGGCTCCCGGGGGGCACGGGATTCGATCTGTGCCGGCGCCTGCGCGAAGAGGGGGTCGCGGCGCCCGTCCTCATGCTCACCGCCCTCGACGCTGTCCAGGACCGGGTCCGCGGCCTCGAGTCGGGGGCCGACGACTATCTCACCAAGCCGTTCGACTTCCGCGAGCTCGTCGCCCGGATCAAGGCCCTGGCGCGGCGGCGGCCCTCGGTGGCCCCCGCCGTGCATACGATCGCGGACCTCACCGTCGATCTCTCCGCGCGCACCGTCGCGCGCGCCGGGAAACCGATCACGCTCACGGTGAAGGAGTTCGCGCTGCTGGAGCTGTTCGTACTGCACGCGGGTGCCGTCGTCGACCGGTCCGCGATCACCGCGCATGTGTGGGATGACAACCACGATCCTTTCGCCAACGTCCTCGACGTGCTGATCCGGCGGCTCCGGGCCAAGATCGACGACCCCTTCACGCCCAAGCTGATCGCCACGGTGCGGGGCGCCGGTTACCGGTTGGGATGAAGCCGCTCACCGGGCTGCGGCTTCGGCTCACGTTGTGGTACGCCGGTGTTCTCACCCTCATCCTGCTCGTGCTCGGCTTCGGCCTGTTCCACGCCGTCCGCCGGCAGATCGCCCGCCAGCTCGACCTGTCGCTCGAGGCCGCGGCGCACTCGCTCGAACAGGCGGCACGGGTTCGCGAAGTGGAACGGGCGCAGGCCCGGGGTCCCGTCGCCGATGCGGTGGAGGAGCTCCACATCCCGGACCGCACGCTCTATTTCTTCGATTCCGCCGGCCGCGCGATCATTCCGCCGGCGGTGGCGGGGGAGCTGACCGCGGCGGCGACGCGGGCGACGCGCGAGGGGACGGCCAGTTTCACGATCGACGGTCCAGGAAATCATGACACCCGGGTCTACGCCGAGCGATTCAGCGGCGGATCGGGAACCCGGTACGTCGCGCTCGTGACCGCCGACCGAGTCGAGCTCGAGGACCAGTACGCGTCGCTCATCGAGAGCCTGGCGGCCGTTGCCCTGGGCGCCCTGGTGCTGGTGGCGGCCGGCGGGTGGTTCCTGGTGCGGCAGTCGACGGCGCCCATCGAGCGGTCCATGGACCGTATGCGGCGGTTCATGGCGGATGCCGCGCATGAGCTGCGCACGCCGGTGACCATCCTCCGTACCCGCGCCGACCTGGCGCTCGACCAACCCCGCGATCCCGATCGCGACACGGCCCTTTTGCAAGCGGTGGCGCGGGAGGCGGGACGCATCGGGGCGATCGTCGGCGATCTGCTCACGCTGGCGCGTGCCGACGCGGGGGAGCGGCCGTTGGCGCTTGAGCGCGTGTTTCTCGACGACCTCGCGGCCGACACGGTGAATGACCTGCGGCCGCTGGCGGACCGGCGGGGCGTGACGGTGGCGGTGGGAGCGTTCGAAGAGTGCGCCGTGCGGGGAGACCCGGTACCGCTCCGCCAGCTGTTGCGAATTCTCCTCGACAACGCGATCAAGTTCACGCCCGGGGGCGGACGCGTGCGCATCGACGCCGGTGTCGAGAATGGAACGCCGACGGTGCGCGTGGTCGACTCAGGGATCGGGATTCCGGCCGATCAGCTCCCACATGTGTTCGAGCGATTCTACCGCGGGGAGCAGGCGCGCCAGGAGCGGAACGGGGAGGGCGCTGGCTTAGGGCTGG
>DATBCM010000460.1:0-2065 GCA_036270455.1 Gemmatimonadales bacterium
GGGGTAGGAGGACCGGGAGGGACGTACGTCATTCGGGAAACTACATTGCGAATGCAAGAGGCCGCAAGCTATTTTCGCTTCATGAGTTTCTGGCGCCGCCTATTCGGCAGTTCGTCACCCGACGAGATCGCGCCGCAGCGACTCGACTACCTGAACGAGGCGCTCGCGCTCGAACGTCAGGGTGATTTCGAGGCTGCGCTCACGTCCTACCGTCTCGCCCTGCGCGACCACCCCAACGACGCCCGCATACTGCAGAACATGGCCATCGCGTTCACCAAGACCGGACGCGTGGATGAAGCCATTCGTCACTACCGGCGCTCACTTGAGCTCGACCAGACGCTCGCGGGCGCGCACTACGGTCTCGCGTTTCTCCTCCTGAAGCGCGGCGACCCCGACGGGGCCGTGCGTCACTTGAAAGAGTTCCTCGCCGTGCCTCCGAAGGGACCCGACGCACAGAAGTGGATCGAACACGCCCTGGAGCAGCTCCGCGAAATGGGTGAGACCCCTCCCCCTTCCCCGCCCACCTCCCCCACCCTTCGGGGGGCGCACTGAGGCTGCGGTACCGCTGGGCATTGCTCGCAGGAGCGTTCGCGCTGGCGTGTGGCTCCATCACCACCGATCTGAACGAGGTCATCGCTCTTCAGGTCACCCTGGGTCGTGATTCCGCGGGACGGATGGACTTCGGCGACACCCTCTTCGCCACCGCCAAGGCCCTGAACGGCCGCGGGGACTCCGTCGGCGCCACGATCATCTGGGGTGATCTCGACACGCTCGTGCACGTCGACTCCCTGACCGGCGCGGTCACCGCCCGGTCTCTGGGCACGGGCCTGATCCAGGCCCGCACCGGATCCCTCCGGTCCAATCCCCAGGCGGTCACCGTGCTCCCCCGGGCCGACACCGTCTTCGCGGACTCGAGCACCCACAACCCGGACACTGTCACCGTCTCCACGCCCGATTCGCTCTCGGATTCCCTCGGCGTCCGGGTCCAGAACTTCGGCACCGACACCACCGGCCTGTCCGGGCGCACGGTCACGTTCTCCCTCATCTATCCCGATACGTTGAGCTTCAGGCTCACCAGGACCGTGGCCACGACCGACCCCACCGGGCTGGCCGTCACGCAGGTGCAGCTGAAACAGCGTACCTTGCCGGACTCGGCGGTGGTCCAGGCGACCGTGACCCGCTTCAACGGGGCAGTGGTCCATGGGGCACCCATCACCTTCGTGGTGAGGTTCGTGCCATGACCCCAAGTGAAAAAGGAACGCTGACTCAGCTCTTCTTCGATGGGTTGGACCGGTTCATTCCCCGGAACCGGCCCGCGTTCAAGGCCAAGCGGGGCGACGTCTGGCAACCCCTGACCCACAAGGACGCCCAGGAACGAATCCGGGCCATTTCGCTGGGCCTGAAAGAGCTGGGGATCCAACCCGGCGAGCGGGTGGCGCTCCTCTCGGAAACCCGCCTGGAATGGGCGCTGGTGGACTATGCCTGCCTGTGCGCGCACGCCACCGACGTGCCGATCTACCCGACGCTCTTGGTCAAACAGGTCGAATACATCCTGAAAGACTGCGCCGCGACGACGGTCTTTTGCTCGACGGCCGAACAGGTCGCCAAGGTCAACCAGATCAAGGCGCATCTGCCCATCAAGCACATCATCACGTTCGACGCCGGTAACAGCGCCGGGGTGATGACGCTCGCCGAGCTCGAGGCCAAGGGGAAGGCGGCCGAAGCGAAGTATCCGAATTGGCGGGCCGACGCGCTGAAGGTGTCCCCGGACTCACTCGCGACGCTGATCTATACGTCGGGCACGACCGGGGACCCCAAGGGCGTGATGCTCACGCACGACAACCTGTACAGCAACGTCGCGGCGTGCGTCCACATCCTGCCGATCTCCGATCAGGACGAGTGCCTGTCCATGCTCCCGCTCTCGCACGTGTACGAGCGCATGGTGGATTACACCATGTGGATGGCGGGGGTGGTGATCAGTTATGCCGAATCGTTCGACAAGGTGGCGCAAAATCTTCGGGAGACGAAGCCGACGATCGTCCTCTCGGTGCCGCGGCTCTACGAG
>DATBCM010000461.1:0-2701 GCA_036270455.1 Gemmatimonadales bacterium
GTCGATCCGCCGCTCTTCCATCACCCCGACACTCGATCCGGTTTCCGTCCGGACCATGTTCTTCTGCGCTGCGAGAGGTACGGCCGCCAGCAGGAGGCCGACCCCAAGGATCTTCGTGATGCGGTTCATGGGAGTCTCCTCTGGCTCACTTGTGGGCCTGAATGTTCCCGCCGGTCAAGACGATGGCGGGCAGCACGTTGTTGTGGGTGCCGTCGCCGGCGTTGTCGATCGTGAACAGGAACGTGTCGACGCCACGTCCCGGCTCGCCGTTGTCGCAGACCTGAATGGTGTAGTGGTGATCACTCCACCCCGACCCCGCGAACACGTCCTTCAACCGCGCCGTCCCATCCCACTCGCCACAGGACCCGCCCTGATCGCTCGGGAAGGAGGCGAAGTGCTCCATGGTTTCCGAGTGAATGATCGTCTGGGTCGCATGGTAGACCACCTGCATCTGGCCCTTGATGGCACCCGAATCGCACGCTTCCGCGTGGATGTTGAACCCGAACGTCACCTTCCCGACCCCGGAGGGGTCGACGCGACCGCCACCGGTGAACTTCCCGCCGGCGTCACACCCGACCCAGCCGTCAGGCGTCCGGGCTACCGCTTTCGACTGTTGCGGGTTGACCGCGTTTGGCTGTTCGCAGCCCGCGATCACGAGCAGCGCGGCCGCTACGGCGGCCGGAGCCATTCCCTTCGCCACGTGCATAGGACCTCCCGTCCCTAGGGCGTTGAAATGCGAAAGCATGGATGGGCAAGAGGAATGCCCGCGGAGCCCGGGGCCCCGCACCCATAGGGAATCGAGGTTTCATGCGGAGAGCGTGACCGTGGCGTTACCGATTCGCTGCGCGACCTCGTCGTGATCGGCGCGGCATTCGGCGCATAGCGGCTCCGTGCAGCGGGGACGCGGTACGTTCGTGTTACCCCGGGCTTACGCCCGGGGTTAGGTAAGGCCACGGCACAGATGTACCCGACCCCGGGCGCGAGCCCGGGGAGCGCCGAAGGGGGTCACCCAATCGTGGGGTTCTTCGTTAGGATTAAGGCCCGAATGGACAACAAATCCGCGGACCTCTCCGCTTTGCGCATCAATCGCGATGCATCCCCGCCGACGCCTGGAGGCAACGGGGGGAGCCGCCGCTGGCTGGTCATCGGCATTCCGGTCGTCCTGCTCCTCACGCTCACCGGCTTCCTGGTGGCGCGGAGTCTCGCGGGCGGCGTGGAGGTGCATTTGACCCCCGCGGTCCGGGTCTCTCCGTCGCAGGCGAATGTCCTCGCCTCCGCCTCCGGGTACGTCGTAGCCCAGCGCAAAGCCGCCGTCGCCTCCAAGGCCACCGGCCGGCTCGTCTATCTGGGCGTGGTGGAGGGGGACAGAGTAAAGGAAGGCCAGGTCATCGCGCGGATCGAAGACGGTGACGTTCGGGCCCAACTCGCCCAGGCCAGGGCGAACCTCGACCTGGGAACCGCCGACCTGCACAACGCGCAGGTCTCACTCGACCGGCAGGCGCAGCTCCTCAAGAACAACCTCGCGAGCCAGGCTGATTTCGACGCCGCCCAAGCGTCGCTCGCGCGCGTCAAGGCGACCATGGCGCTCGACTCGGCGCAGGTCGATGCGGCCCGGGTGGCGGTCGAGAACACCATCGTTCGCGCGCCCTTCGACGGCACGGTGCTGACCAAGAGCGCGGACGTGGGCGAAGTGGTCTCACCCCTGACCGGGGGTGCCTTGTCCAAAGCGTCGGTGGTGACCGTCGCCGACCTGGGATCACTTCAGGTCGAAGTGGACGTCTCCGAGTCGAACCTCGCCCAGGTGACAATCGGTGAGCCGTGCGAGATCATCCTCGACGCGTATCCGGACGTGCGGTACGCGGGGTCGGTCGCGAAGGTCGTTCCCACCGCCGACCGCGCCAAGGCCACGGTGCAGGTGAAGGTGGCGTTCAAGCACTACGACGCGAAAGTGCTTCCCGAGATGAGTGCCAAGGTGCACTTTCTTCCCCGTTCCAACGTGGCACAGACGCCGCAGGACACGCAATCGGTGATCGCCGTGCCCGAAAAGGCGCTGGCGATGCGAAACGGGCAGGCGGTGGTCTACGTCGTATCGGACGGCCGGGCGGTGGAAGTGGCCGTCACCGCGGGACGTCATTTCGGTTCTTCCGTGGCCATCTTGCAGGGCATCGCGGTGGGCACTGCCGTGGTGGATTCGGTCGATGACCGGCTCCATCGCGGCGTCAAAGTCAACGTGAAATCAGGAACCTCCCAGTGACTGAATCAATCGTGCAGGTCCGTAACGTCTCCAAGGCCTATCGCCGGGACGCCAACTCCGTCCCGGTGCTCCAGAACATCACGCTCGACGTCCCGACGGGCGAGTTCGTGGCGCTCATGGGGCCGTCGGGCTCGGGCAAGACGACGCTCCTCAATCTCATCGCCGGCATCGACCGTCCCGACACCGGTCAGGTGACCGTCGCGGGCACTGACGTCGCGCAGCTCAACGAGTCGCAGCTCGCCAAGTGGCGCGCGACGAACATCGGGTTCGTCTTCCAGTTCTACAACCTGATCCCCGTGCTGACGGCCTTCGAGAACGTCGAGCTGCCCCTCCTGCTCACGTCGCTCTCCAAGGCCCAGCGCAAGGCGCATGTCGAGACCGCGCTGGCCCTGGTGGGGCTCTCGGACCGGATGGATCACTCGCCCCGCCAGTTGTCCGGTGGTCAGG
>DATBCM010000462.1:0-5814 GCA_036270455.1 Gemmatimonadales bacterium
CAGCGTGTCGAGGATGATGGCCATGTAGTCGTGCACGTGCCGGCCGGTGGCGTCGGCGAAGATGCGGCCCCCACGGCGGCTCAAGTCGAACACCACCACGGAGTGGTTGTTGACCTGGTCACGCCGGGCCGTGGCTTTTTCGAGCTCGTCCCCCGTGATGATCGCCTTCGATTCCACCGCGTAGAGCGCTTTGTACGCCCGGGCGCCGCGGTAGATGCTGTCCGTGCCCCAGAACAGGTCGAGGCCGCGCGGCATGGCGGTCAGGAAGGGCGTCATCCGCCGCAGGGAATCCACCAGGTGGGTTTGCTCCACCGGCACGAGATATTCGCCCGGCATCTGTCCCTGGAACAGAATGCTCGAGAATACCGCCGAGTTGTTGGTGGTGTCCGGCGCCGTCTTGCCCTTCTTCTTCGACGAGTCGGCCCCGAAGAGCTGGGAGACCGTGTTCGAGGGTCCCGCGCTCCCCGCCCCACGGATGCCGGCGTCGTGCAGGGCCTTGTCGATCCCCGGCAGCGCGTCGCGGAACAGGTTCTTCATGTCGGTGATGCGGAACTCGAGGTGCGCCTGCTGCTGGACGATCCGCTTGGCGCGCTCGGGGTCGCTCTCGCCGGGCAGCTCCACATTGAGCCGGCAATTGCCCGTGGTCTGGACCACGGGCTCGAGGGTGCCGAACTCGTTCAGCCGGGTCCGCACGACCTTCTCCGAGCGCTCGATGGCGTCCTTGCAGTCGGGGACCGGGCCCTGGGTCTGGTCCACTTCGAGATCCAGGTGCACGCCGCCGCGCAGGTCGAGGCCGAGCGTGATGGGCACGAGGCGTTCTTTCGTGTCCACCATCAGGCCGGTCTTCGGATCGCGCACGCGAACGTCGGTGTTGCGCGGGATGATGGCGTAGACGGCGATCACCAAGAGCGCGCCGATCAAGAGCAGCCGGTTTCGGATGGTTTTCATCGCGTCCCTGACAGGTTGAGGCATTCCCGCGCCGCAGCGCGGTCGTGGTCCAGCTGAGCCATCAGCGCTTCGCGCGAAGGGAAGGTACGCACGTCGCGCAGGCGACGCACCCACTCCACCCGCACCCGCTCGCCGTAGAGATCCCCGGCGAAGTCGAACACATGGGTCTCGAGACCGCGCGCCGTCACGCCGAACGTCGGCCGGGCCCCCTGGTTCATCATGCCGCCGTACTGCCTGCCGCCGGCCGTCACGTGCACGGCATATACCCCATCGGGCGGCAGGAGCTTCCGGGCCGGCGGGGTCAGATTGATGGTCGGAATGCCGATGGTCCGGCCCCGCCCCGCGCCCTGCTCCACCACACCGGAAAAAGCGTAGGGCCTCCCGAGCCACCGCTCCGCCCGGTCCAGCTCCCCGTGGGCCACCGCGGTCCGGATCACGGTCGACGAAATCGGCTGCCCGTCATCCCGCACCGCGTCCACAACGTCCACCGTGAATCCCTTGTCCTGTCCCAGCCGGCGGACCGTCTCGACGTCACCCGAGCGCCCACGACCAAATCCGTGATCGTAGCCCAGCACGAGGTCCACCATCCCGTACCGCTCGCGCAGCACGCCGTCCACGAACTCTGGGGCCGAGAGCTGCGACAGCTCGCGGGTGAACGGCAGCACGACCACCTCGTCCACCGGCGACCCATTCAGGACTTCCTGCTTCTCGTCGGGCGTCGTCAGGAGCTTCGGCGCCGCGTCCGGATTCACGACTTCGAGCGGATGCGGGTCGAAGGTGACCAGCAGACTGGTCCGCCCGGCCTCCTTCGCTCGGCGGGCGATCTCGGCGAGCACCGCCTGATGTCCGCGATGCACGCCGTCGAATGACCCGACGGTGACGACGGTCTTATTCACGCGTCCGCCAGGACGAGACGCGGCTTGATGCTCCCGTCCACGACTTCAGCCACGGCCAGCAACGCGCCATCCGCCATCAGGGCGATGGTTCCGTGCTCGGATGCCGCGGCCGCCAGCGGCCGCCCATGGACGATCGCGTCCCGCTCTCCCCCCGCCAGCGCCCGGCTCGGCAGGTCCGCCACGAGCAGCGACGGATCCCGCACGTGCGCGGGGCTAATCGCCTGCGCCGGGACGGCATCCTCGAGCCGGAAGGGCCCGACCGCCGTGCGTCGCAGCTCGGCGAGGTGCCCGCCGCTCCCCAATCGCTCCCCCAGGTCACGGGCGAGCGAGCGGATGTAGGTGCCGCCACTCACGGTCGCCCGGAACGTCACGTCGGGAGCGCTCCAGCCGGTGACCGCCAGCTCGAAGACCGTCACGTGCCGGGGTCCGACCGTCACGGCCTCACCGCGCCGCGCCTTCTTGTACGCCCGCACGCCGTCGACCTTCACGGCGGAGTACGCCGGCGGCATCTGTTCGATCTCCCCGAGCAGTCCTCTGGAGGCGGCACGGATCTGCTCGAGATCCAGCTCCCGCCACGCCTCGGAGGTCGCCGTCACGTCCCCGGTCAGGTCATCGGTCGTGGTCACGGACCCGACCCGGATCACGCCGTCGTAGCTCTTCTTCCATCCTGCCGCGTACGGCGCGAGCCTCGTGGCCCGGCCCACCACCACCACCAGGAGCCCTTCGGCAAACGGATCGAGCGTGCCCAGATGCCCCACCCGCTTCTGGTCCAGGGCGCGCCGGACGATGTCCACCACGTCGTGACTGGTGGGCCCTCGCGGCTTGGCCACCAGGCACACTCCGTCGCTCAGGGCTCCTCGCTCTCCGACTTCAGCTCCTTCAGCACCTGGTCGATCCGCTGCGCGTGCTCCAGGCCGCGGTCGAGCCGGAAATGCAGCTCCGGACTGGTGCGGAGCCGGAGCTCCTGCGAGAGCTGCGAGCGGAGATACCGCGCCGCGCTGGCCAGCCCTTCGAGGCTCCGGTTCTTCTCGTCGTCCGTGCCCATGACGCTCACCCGCACGTTGGCGTGCGAGAGGTCGGGCGTGACTTCCACGCCGGTCACGGTCACGAACCCGATCCGCGGATCGCGCACGTCGCCGGTCAGGAACGCTCCCACGGTCTGCCGCACCAGCTCAGCCACCCGCTCGGGGCGGTGGGTCATTTTCTTCTTCATCAGAGATAACTCGTGCTCGTGTCCACGATCCGCGCACCGGTAGTTGCGTCCACCAGGCGGTCCGCCTCGCGGAGCACCTTCTCCGCGTGCACGCGATCGGTGCTCATCACGCAGGCGGAGAGCTCCGCGCGCTGCCAGAGGTCCTGATGGGCCGTCTCCGCCACGGAGATGTTGTATTCCCGGTGCAGCCGGTCCTTCAGGCTCTTCAGCACCTGCCGCTTGTCTTTCAGGGAGTGGCACGCTGGCAGGTGCAGCTCCCAGGTGGTCAATCCGATTACCATGGGCCGAGGATCACGGCCTAAGCGCCTTTGGCGGCCGTCCCACCCAGGGTCCGGGCGACTTCGTCGATCCGGTAGGCCTCGATGAGGTCTCCCACCTTGACGTCGTTGAAGTTCTCGACGCCGATGCCGCACTCGAACCCTTCACGCACCTCGCGCGTGTCGTCCTTGAAGCGCTTCAGCGACGCAAGCGTTCCGTCGTACACCTCGACGCCGTCGCGGACTACGCGGACTTTGGCGGTCCGCGGAATCACGCCGGAGCGCACGAACGAGCCGGCGATGGTCCCGACCTTCGCGATCTTGAAGATCTGGCGGACCTCCGCCTCCCCCAGCACCACTTCCTTCTTCTCGGGTGCGAGGAGGCCTTCCATCGCGGACTTCACTTCGTCCACAGCCTCGTAAATGATCCGGTAGGTCCGGATTTCCACCCGCTCGCGCTCGGCCGACGCGCGCGCGTTCGAATCAGGACGGACGTGGAAGCCGATGATGATCGCGTTGGACGCCTTGGCGAGGAGCACGTCCGAGTCGGTGATGGCGCCGACGCCGCGGTGCACGACCTCGACCTTGACCTCGGCGGTGGACAGCTGGGCCAGCGCGTCGGCAAGCGCTTCCGCCGGGCCGCCCTGGTCCGCCTTGATGATGATCTTGAGGGACGCGGCGCCCCCGTCCACCCGCTCGGCCATGAAGTCTTCGAGCGTCTTGACCCGGCCGGTCCGGCGGTGCTGCGCTTCCCGCTCGAGCCGCTGGCGTTTCTGCGCGATTTCGCGCGCTGCCGCCGCATCCTCCATCACCGTGAACGTGTCCCCCGCCTCCGGCACACCCTCGAACCCGAGGATCTGCACCGGAATGGAGGGGCCCGCGTTCTTCACCGTTTGACCGCGCTCGTCCGACACCGCGCGGACGCGGCCTGAGAACTGCCCACAGATGAAATCGTCGCCGACGCGCAACGTGCCGTTCTGTACCAGGATCGTCGCGACGGGACCCTTGCCCGGATCCAGCGTCGCTTCGAGCACGGCGCCCGCCGCGCGCCGGTCCGGATTCGCCTTGAGATCGAGCAGCTCCGCCTGGAGCAGGATCTGGTCGAGCAGCGTGTCGACGCCCGTCCCCTTCTTCGCGGAGATCGGGGTCGAGAGCGTGGTACCGCCGAACTCCTCGAGCACTACGCCGTGCGCCAGAAGGTCCTGCTTCACCTTCTGCACGTTGGCCGACGGGAGATCGATCTTGTTGATGGCCACCACGAGGGGGACGCCCGCGTTTTTCGCGTGCGAAATCGCCTCGATGGTCTGCGGCATGATCGCGTCGTCGGCCGCGACGACGAGCACCACGATGTCCGTCACCTGGGCACCGCGGGCCCGCATGGCCGTGAACGCTTCGTGACCCGGCGTGTCGAGGAACGTGATCGTGCGTCCGTCCTTCAGCGTGACGTGATACGCGCCGATGTGCTGCGTGATACCGCCGGCTTCACCCGCGACGACGTTGGCCTGCCGGATGTAGTCGAGCAGCGACGTCTTGCCATGGTCGACGTGACCCATCACGGTCACGATCGGCGGCCGCGGCTTCAGCAGCTCGGCCGCGTCGGCGGGCTCTTCCGGCCCGCCGCTCGAGACGTACTCCTCGTCCTGCACCGCCTGGAATCCGAACGCAGAGGCGATCAGCTCGATCATGTCGAAGTCGAGCCGCTGGTTGATCGTCACCATCTGCCCCAGCTCCTTGAAGGCGAACGTGACGACCTGGGTCGGCGGAACTTTGAGGACGTTCGCGAGCTCGGAGACGGTGACGAACTCCGTCACCCGCACCAGGGTCTTCTCGCGCTCCTTCTGATCCTGCCGCTGCTGCTCCTGGATGTCGCGGTAGCTGGGTCCTTCCTCGCGGCGATGCGGGCCCTTCCGCCCCACCGGTCCCTTCAGGGCCGAGAGGGTGCGGGAGATGTTCTGCGCCACCGCTTCCTGGTCCACCGACTTCTTGCCCTTCTTCCGCTTCTTGCCGCCCTTGTCGCGGCGGCGGTCGTCGAGACCGGGCCCACCACCGCCGCCAGGACCACCGCCCCCAGGACCGCCGAACGTCGGCATACCGCTCGCCACCGGGCGGGGAGGCATGGGCGTCCCGGGCGTATGGCTCGCGACCGGCTTGGGACGGACCGGCGTGGGAATGAAGGGACGAGGGCTCGGCGGCGCACTCGGGGCCGAGGGCACCGGCGGAGCCTGCGAAGACTCGACGACCGCCGAGGCAACCGGAGCCTGGAAGGGGTCCGCGGCGCGCGGTAGATCCTTGAAGAGCGCCGCTGCGCGCTCCTCGAGGGACACCACGGGCTTCTCTTCGCTCTGCGCCTTGGCGGCGGCCTCGAGCGCGTCTCGCGCCCGCTGTTCTTCGAGCGCCTCGACTTCAGCGACGGCTTGCGCCTCCGCCTCGGCGGCGGCGACTTCCGCCGCGGTCCGGCGCCGGCGCTTGGGACGGGCCTCGACAGGCTCGGGCTCGGGCG
>DATBCM010000463.1:0-2572 GCA_036270455.1 Gemmatimonadales bacterium
ATCTCACAAGAGCGACGTCGCCCGACCCATTGGTGACGGTATCCCGGTCGGCGACGAGACGTACGGCGACCGGCATCCCGGCCGTCCGGACCTCGTCGTGGCAGGCGCCTTTCCCGCTCCGTTCCTTGCCCACCGCCCGGAGGACGCCGGGTTGATAAGCAACATCCCACTCGAAGTGGAGGTCTGAGGTCGTCGCCGCGACCACGGGGAGCGCATAGCTGTTCCACCCGCCCGATGTCCCCTGCGCGGGGAACTCCTTCCGCTTCTCACCCAGCGACTTGCCGTTCAAGAACAGCTCGACCGTGTTGCAGTTGGTGTAGACGAGCACCGGAATGATCTGCCCTTCACGCCCCGGCCAAGTCCAATGCGGCAAGAGGTGCAGCATGGGCGGATCGGTCCACAGGCTCTGGTAGAGGTAATACGAGTCTTTGGGGTGATTCGTGATGTCCAGGGTTCCCGACGGGAAGCCCTTGAAGGGCCAGACCGCTTCGCCGAGGTAGTCCACGCCGGTCCACATGAAGTTACCGGCGAAGTAGTCGTGCAGGGTGACCCACTTCCACAGCCGCTCCGCCTGAATCATCCCGCTCGCGTAGTTGGCGTGCACTGTCGTCGAATCGCTCCCCAGCGACGGACGGTCGTCGAAGCTCTCGAAAATCGTGCCACTCTCGGTGCCAACCATCTTCCAGTCGGGATGATCGTGGCGGTCTTGATCGGCGAAGAGCTCCCGGCGCTCATGCCACCGGTCCACATAGTTATACCCGACGACGTCCTCCGCCTCCAGAAACGCCTCGAGGGCGGGGTGCCCGTCCGCCACGATCTGGTCATTCCCGGTGGTCACGGGCCGGGTCGGGTCATCGTGGTGGAAGATGTCGACCAGCGTGCGGAGCACCTGCACGCCGTCGGGCACGCTCTGCTCGCCGATTTCGTTGCCGGCACTCCAGAGCACGATCGAAGGATGGTTCCGGTCGCGGTCGATGAAGTCGTCGAGGTCCCGGGCACTCCAATCCGCGAAGTATTTGTGATAGCCCTCCGGCACCTTCCCGAATGTCCACTCGTCGAACGCCTCGGCCATTACCAGAAAGCCCATGCGGTCGCAGAGATCGAGGAATTCGGGCGCGGGCGGGTTGTGGGACGTCCGGATGGCGTTCACCCCCATCGCCTTGAGCAATCCCAGCCGGTATTCCCAGATGCGCTCGGGGACCGCGACGCCGACGGCGCCGCCGTCACCGTGCAGGTTCACGCCCCGCATCTTCACTTGCTTCCCGTTCAGGAGAAAGCCCTTGTCGGAGCTGTAGGCGATGCTGCGGATCCCGAAGGTGGTGTTCTGTACGTCCACGCTCTTGCCATCCTGCAGGACCTCGGAGCGCAGGGTGTAGAGGGTCGGCGAATCCACCGACCACAGGGACGGCTTCGCAACGTCGATCACCTGACCCACGCGCTGGCTGGCACTCCCTGCCACGGCAAAGGTCGTCTCGGCATGGGCGACTTCGACGCCGGCGGTCGTGAGGACCGTCGAGCGGAGCGTCTCCTGATGCGCCGAGCTGCTTGAGTTCTCGACGGACGTCAGTACGGTGACGGCGGCGTGAGTCGAATCGGCCACTGGAGTCGTCAGGTAGACGCCCCAGTGGGCGACATGGACCGGCGCCAGGATCGTCATCCAGGTGTGCCGGTAGATCCCGCTCCCCGAATACCAGCGGGAGTTGGGTTGGTGGGAGTTGTCCACTCTGACGGCGACGACGTTGACACCCGAGACCAGGTGGGAGGTCACGTCATAGGAGAACGAGCTGTAGCCGTAGGGGCGCTTACCCAGGGAGAACCCGTTGATCCACACTTCCGCGTTCTGGTAGACACCGTCGAAATCGAGCCGGACCTGCTTGCCGCCACTTCCGGGAGGCATTCGGAATGCCTTCCGGTACCAGCCGATCCCCGTGGGGAAGAACCCGCCCCGTCCGCCCGCGGGCGCGCTCTGCTCCGGCGCGCTTTCGATGCTCCAGTCGTGCGGCAGGTCGAGCTTTCGCCACTCCCGGTCGTCGAACTTCGGCGCCTCGGCACCCTGCGGATCGCCGAGCGTGAAGCGCCAGCCGGGGTCCATGGAGAGGCGCTGGCGTTGAGCGGCGAGCGAGGTCGCCGAAATGACCAAAAGGGCCACGATGGCTTTCACCGCTCCTCCTTTACCCGGACCATCAGCCCGGCCGCGAGCACCAGCGACGCTCCGCCGATGACGATGGCATACTGCGTGTCGCCCCCGAAGAGGTGCTTGACCAGGTACCCCAGGATGGCGGCCGCGACGATCTGGGAAATGACGATGAAGAAGTTGAAGACACCCATGTAGTAGCCGAGCTTCGCCGGGGGCAGGGCGCCGGTGAGAATGGCGTAGGGCATCGACAGAATACTGGCCCAGGCGATCCCCACGCCGATCATCGACAACACCAGGAAGCGGTGATCGTTGATCAGCGTGATGGAGAGGAGGCCCAAGGCTCCGCAGATGAGGCAGACGATGGGCGCCATCTTCGGCGAAGACCAGCGGGCGAGCGGGGGAATGCCGAACGCGACCAGGGCGGCGACGCCGTTG
>DATBCM010000464.1:0-9644 GCA_036270455.1 Gemmatimonadales bacterium
CTCGTCGAAGCGCTCGGCGCTCCAGGCGATGGCGGCCCCCGCACTGCGCACGTCGCAGATGGGCAGGGGCAAGCCGGCCCGCCCCAGTCCCAGATGCCATTTGCCGAACAGGCGTCGCCCCAGGAGGCCGGGGAGTTCACCACTCCGCCATTCCACCAGCGCTCCGGGGCGTATGATCCTCGCGTCCACCTCCCGTGCCGTCATCGCCTGCGTTACCAGGCGCTCGGCCTCGGTCTTCCCCCATGTGTAGGCACCGAGGGGACGGGCATCGCGGGGCAGGGGCGTGCGCTCATGCTGACGCTCCTGAAAGCGCGGCGGCCGTACCACGGAAATGCTGGAGACGTACACCAGCCGGCGCACTCCCGACACCTTCATGGCGGCGAGCAAGTGCTTCGTCGCATCGATGCTGTTGCGCTGATGGTCCTCGTATCCGCCCGCCGTCTCCGCCGCCGCATGCACCACCACCTCGGCGCCGGCGAGCAGGTCGGGCGCGATCGACCGGCCCAGGTCCGCTCGCACCCACTCGTGTACGAACGGATGATCGCCGTCGGGCGTACGGCTCACCCCGCGGACGTGATAGCCACGCTTTGCCAGGGACCGGGTGATCTCCCGCCCCAGGAAGCCGCGGGCGCCCGTGACCACCGCCACAGGCTTCAGCGCGGCGCCGTCCTTCACGACAGTCTGCCGTCTGGGCGCCGTCTCCTTGAGCGACCCCCGCACCGCCTCAGCCAGCTCTTCGTACAGGTCGGTCACGTTCTGGAGATGCTCGGGAGGGAAGGGTGGGGGGTTGCGGAGCGTGACGGCCTGGTGGAATTCACCGATCAGCTCCGAGAGGCCGGGGTAATCCACGCCCCCCGTGATCCGTCGGGCCACGCCCGCCAGGGAACGGGTCGCCAGCTGCCACGCCTCGACCACCGGGTTGCCGAGTTTCTCGAGGGCCTCCGTGCCGGAGTTGCCGGCGCCCACGACCGTGCCGCGGATGAAATCGGCGGTGAGCGAGCCGCCTCCACCGGCGAGCGTGAGCGTCGAGACGATGGGCCGCGCGCGGAGGCTCACCGACAGGCGGCCGCGCACCGAGCCGACCCGGACCACGGCATGCAGGTCGGCGGCCCCGGGGCACACGGCCTCGAGCACTGCGGGCCCCGCTTCAGGGACGAGGGTTTCCAGCGCCACGAGCAGGGTCGCCAGCGGATGGGGGACGATGTCGAGCAGGTGCGCGGCGAGCGAGCCGGCGCCGACCTGTCCCTCCCGGATGCCCACCGGGCGGAACGTGAAATCGGAGTCCACGCGGACCAGCGGCGCGAGCTCGCCCCCCCGGTGCAGGAGTGCGGTGAACGCCGGGTCGCGCGCCACCTGATGTCCCACGCAAACCTCGCGATCGCACTCCCGGGCCAGGGCGAGGAGCGTGCGCGCCTGCGCGCTGGTTTCGACGAACGGCTTTTCGACGTACACGTGGGCGCCCGCGCGCAGCGCGGCCGCAGCGGGCGCATAGTGCGTCCCCGCCGGGGTGCAGATGTGCACGACCTGGGGACGGACCTCGGTGAGCAGGTCGTCGAGATTCACGAAGGCGCGGGTGTGGGCGACGGCGGCGAGCGCGACCGCGGCGGCGTGATTGGTGTCGTACACGCCGACAACGCCCGAATCCTTAAGGCGAGTGATGGCGGACACGTGGGCCCGGGCCATCCGCCCGGCGCCGACGATCGCGACGCGCAGCGGGGCCGAACTGGCAGGGGACTTGCGTTCAGGAGTCGTCATGCCGGACTGCTAACGCAAGGGAGAAGCCATGAGCATAGTCCACATGGAAGCCGCCCGCCGTCGCCTGGACGCTTCGGTCGCTGCCCAGGTGCGCCCGTGGGGCGCCTCGCCCGTCATCATCACGCGCCGTCGGGGTGCCCGGGTCCTCGTGACCGACGGCAATGATCGCGTATCGCTGGCGGTCGCCAGGTCATTGGTCGAGGCGGGCTACGACGTGCATGTCACGGCCACGCAGCACGTGAGTCTGGCGGGCGTCTCGCGCGGCGTGACGAGTCACCGGGTTCCTTGGAGCTCTTTGGAACGCCCGATCGACTACGCGTGGGGCATCGGTGCGTTGGCACGGAGACTCGACGCGGAAGTCGTGCTCCCCGTGTCCGACGAGTCCTGCGAAGCGATTCTCGAGAACGCCGATGCGCTGCCCGCGGACATCTGCCTTCCCACACCTTCGCTCCTCGCCTATCGCACCGTGTGCGACAAGGCGCTGATGCTCGAGCGTGCCAGAGCCGCTGGACTCGCCGTGCCCCCGACCATCGTGCTCAAGAGCCGAGAGGCGCGGGACATTCCTCCGGACTGGTTTCCGGTCGTCCTCAAGCCGCGGAAATCGGTGGTGACGGCTGAACGGCTTTCGGTGTGGGGGAAGCGGACCAAGACGAGCGTGGCGTTCGTCGAGAGGCCCGAAGACCTGGGTCGGGCGTTGGAGAAGATTCCGCACGCCGCGTTTCCCGTCCTGGCTCAGCGCCGCGTGCAGGGTGCGGGGGAGGGGATCTTCCTGCTCCGCTGGAACGGGGAATACCTCGCCGAGTTCGCCCACCGGCGCATTCGGGAAAAGCCCCCGGCCGGCGGCGTCAGCGTTTATCGGGGAAGTGTCGCCGTCGACCCCATCCTCGGCGCGGCGGCCAAGCGGCTCCTCGACCAGCTCGACTGGCGGGGCGTGGCGATGGTCGAGTGCAAGCAGGATGATGCCACGGGAGAGCCGGTGTTCATGGAGGTGAATGGGCGCTTCTGGGGTTCCCTGCAGCTCGCCATCGATGCCGGCGTGGACTTCCCATCGCTGCTCCTGGCCTGCGCGTTCGGCCGCCGGTTCAGCCCGGTGAAGCGGTACCAGCGCGGGATCCGGGGCCGCTGGTTCTGGGGCGACGTCGATCACCTCTACCTGCGCCTCACCAAGTCTCCCGAGGCTCTGCATCTCCCCGGCGACCACCGGAGCCGGCGTGAGGTGATCCGGGACTTCTTACGACAGCGGCCCGGGGACCACGAGGACGTTTTCCGGTGGACGGATCCCGCTCCCTTCGCGCTGGAGTCCTTCCGGCGGCTGACGCTCCGGGGCTGAGTCCCGGTTTTTCAGGAGGCGCACGAGAGCCGTAACCCGCTCGTGGTGGGCGATCCAGGCCGCGCCGCAATAGCCGACGACCCCGGCCGCCACTTCCAACCCGAACCGCGCCCGTATGCCCCAGGCGGCGGGTGCCACCGAGCGGGTGAGCCAGACCGCGAGGGTCAGGGCCGCCGCCGCGGTGGCCGCGGGGACGAGCGCCGCGAGGTAGGTGCTCCACCGCATCTCGATGGCCCGCAGGGCGTACCGCAGGAACGAGAACACCACCAGGACCGGGTAGACGGTCACCCACCCCATCGCGACGCCCGCGGTCCCCCAGTGCGTCCCGACGTAAAACACCGGCGGCAGGATGATCAGCGCCAGCACACTGAACATCATGTTCCGGCCACTGCGCCCGGTGGAGACGAGTACCTGGGGAGCCAGGAGGGCGACCGACCGGAGGGCCGCGTACAGGGCGAGCAACTGCAGCGGGACGGTGACCCCGCTCCAGCGATCTCCGAGGAATGCCGTCACGAAATCGTGCGCGGTGAGAAAGAGCCCGAGACAGAGGGGCAAGGTGACGAAGGCCAACCCCTCAGTGAGCAGGGACAGGTATCGGCGCAGGCTCGCCGGGTCGGTCTGCACGGCTGCGAAGAACGCCGGCGTCACCCGGCCCACCAGGGAGCTCACGCGATCGACGGGGACCGACGCGATGGTCCACGCCAGCGTGTACGCGCCGAGGGCCGAGGTTCCGAGCACGCGGCCGATCACGGTGAAGTCGGCGTTCGAGTAGGCGTACCAGGCGATGGTGGACACCAGGAGGTGCCAGCCGAGGCGCAGGGCGGGCCGCAGAGACTCGACGTCGCGGGGCAGGGCGATGCGATGGCGGCGCCACGCCAGGCACAGCGCCGTGCTGGTGACGGTGCCGACGATCGGGCCTCCGACCAGGGACCAGTACCCTGCGCCGGCCAGCGCCATGACGAGTGTCGTGCTCATCACCACGAGGGACTCGATGCCGTCGATGATCGCCAGCGTGCGGAACTGGAGGTCTCGCGCCAGGAGTCCGCGGGGCAGGATCTGCAGGCCGCGGATGGGAAACGTGAGCGACAGGATGATCAGGATGCCGCTGACTCTCCCTTCGCGGAAGAACGCGGCGACGTACGGAGCGGTCAGGAGCGTGAGGGCACAGAGCACCAGGCCGACGACGCCGGCGACGAATCCGATGGCGGCAAGTTGGCGTTCCTCGAGGCCACGGACCTGGACGATGGCGCCGGTCAATCCCGCATCACAGAGCAGCTGCGCGAACCCGTAGTAAATGAGCGCCATCCCCACCAGGCCGTAGTCCGTGGGTGCCAGGAGGTGCGCGACGAACAGGGTGATGATCCAGCTGGCGAGCTGGGTCACCCACCGGATCACGCTGGTCCAGGCGATCCCGTGGAGCAGTGACCGGTCGAGCTGTGACGAAGGCGGCATCGCCGGTGGTTAGGGCAAGAGCGGGACCACCAGAGATGCATTGGCGACGCGACGCGCCTGATAAACGGCCGTTGCGGGCACGCTCCGCCTGCTGGATACGGGCTCGGGGCCCAGGACTTGAGATAATTGGCCCCAATGACGGCCACCATGATCGACACGCAAGTGCGCTGGCACCTCCACCCGTCCTGTCCCGCCGACTGGTCCGCGCATATCGAGCTCTGCGGGGGCGGATTCTTTCACTCGCCGGCGGGGCTCGCGGCGTCTGGAGAGCAGGGAGAGCCCTTCTTCGCAGAGCTGCGCGAGGGGTCACGCGTTCTGGGGATCGCCGCCGGCATCCAACGTCGGTGTCGCGTCCCCCCACTCCCCCAGCACACGCATTTGCCCACTCCTCCCGTGCTCGCGCCCGGCGACCTGCCCATGTCTTGGGCCGTCGAGGCCCTGGTCGATGCCGCTCGCACCGCGGAGTGGGCCGATCTGACCATCGACTCGTTTGAAGCGGACGGCGAGATCCCGATCGAAGCGGGAGCCACTCGGCTCCACGCCCGGCACGAGTACGACATCCCGCTTGCCGGGACGCCCAACGATTTACTGGGAAGACTGTCGGCGCATCACCGCCGGCGGCTCCGAGAAGGCGGTGACTGGACCCTGCACACCCTCTCGGGGGGCGACGCCCGAGCCCTGGTCCTCGAAGTCACCAGCTCGGCGCAAGATCGCGCCTCGAATCGGCGCGGCGTTGCGTATGACGTCACCCTCCCGCCGATCGAGGCGTTCCGGGAAGATCCCGCCTGGGGACTCACCACGTACGCCGTCATGAATGGAGGCCAGGCCCTGTCGGCCGCTCTCGTGGGGTGGGCGGGGAAGCGGGCCTACTATGTGTCCGGTGGATCGACGCCCGACGGTTACGCCCACAACGCCTCCGTGTGGCTCCACTTCCAGATTGCACTCGCATTCCAGTCCGCCGGATTCCGTCATTACTGCCTCGGCGGAGCGCCCGCGTCGGCGGCGGACCCTGCCGACTCCAGTCATGGGCTGCACCGGTTCAAGACCGGGTTCGGAGCGCTCGTCCGCCCCTGCGCCGGCGCCCGCTGGGTGCTCGGCGTCGAACATGACGCCGGCCACCGGTTCACCCGCTGGCTGCGAAACCACTTCACGCGCGCCAAGGAGACAGCATGACCCCGGCTCACGCCGGGCCCCGGGCGCGCGCCGTGCTCGGGGAGCTCTGGCACGAGCGCCTGGGAGGCTTCGCAGTCTCCGAGGACCACGCGCCCCATCTGCTCGCCGCGCTCGAATGGCTGTGCCGGGCGCAAGATGTCACCGGCACACCGGGCATCGCTCGCGGGTACTCCCTGGTACGGCATCCGCAATTCGGGATTCGCGGCTGGCAGGCCGCGTACCCCGAGACCACCGGTTACATCATCCCCACGCTTTTTCTCGCCGCCCGCCACCTCGGCTGGTCGGGGCTCGCGGTGCGCGCCATCCAGGCGGCTCACTGGGAGATCGACGTTCAGCTCCCGAACGGGGCAGTGCAGGGCGGCGTGATCGGCGAGCCGCCCACGCCGGCAATCTTCAACACGGGGCAGGTGATTCTGGGTTGGCTGGCGGCCTATCATGAAACGAAGGGCGACGAATTCGCCTTGGCCGCCCGGCGGGCCGCCGAGTATCTGGTGTCTGCGCTCGATGATGACGGGGCCTGGCGTCGCGGCAACTCGATGTTCGCCGACCGCCGCGCGACCAACTACAACGCGCGGACCGCCTGGGCCCTGGCCGAGGCGGGCGCCGTACTCGCTGAGCCCCGTTACACCGACGCCGCGCGCCGGGCACTCCTGCAGGTGGCGAAGCAGCAGCACGAGAATGGCTGGTTTCCGGCCTGCTGTCTGACCGATCCGGCGGAGCCCCTCCTGCACACGGTGGCCTATGCGATTCGCGGGCTCCTGGAGGGCGGGCGAGTGCTCGGTGAAGCCTCTCTCATCGCGGCAGCATCGGTGGCCGCTGAACGGATCGCCGAGCGAGTAGATGCGCGCGGCACACTGCCGGGGCGCTTTACGGCCGCCTGGGGACCTGCAGCCAAATGGCGCTGTCTCACGGGCGAGGCCCAGATGGCGAACATCTGGATGCGCCTCGAGGCGATTACCGGAGAGCCGGGATGGTCGAAACCGGTGCCCCGGGTGCTCCAGGCACTCAAGGCGACGCAGAGTCGCGGCGCGGGCGATCCCGGGATCCGGGGCGGCATCAAAGGCTCGTCACCGATGACCGGCTGGTATGGGCGATTCGAGGTACTCAACTGGGCGACGAAGTTCTTCGCGGATGCGCTGATGCGGGATGAACAGCGGGAGGCGTGCGCGAGGGCGCGGTGTGGGGTGTTGGCTTAGACGGTTAGTTGTCAGGCGGTTAGGCGGTTAGTAGGAATCGTGGGCATCGCATTAGAGGAACTAACCGACTAACCGCCTAATCACTAACCAACTACCGGCAATTCCAGCTCAAACCAAAACTTCGTTCCCACCCCCCTGGTCGACTCACTGCGCAGCTCCGAATCCAGCTGCTTCAGCACCCGCCGGCAGATCGTAAGCCCCAATCCCGACGTCGAGAAGGGACGGTCTCCAGAGGCGGGAGACTCTCCCTCGGGCGGAAGCCCCGGACCAGAATCGGCGACCGAAAACTCGACCTGGTCTCCAGCGCGCGGGCGGACGGAAATCTCGACCCGCCCTTCGTTGGTGTAGCGAAGCGCGTTGGTCGCCAAGTTCAGGATCACCCGGCCCACGGCGCGGGGGTGTCCCACACGTTCGGTCCGCCCAGAGGTGCGGATGATCAGATCGAGCCCGCGCTGTTCCGCGATGGGTGACAGCATGGCCTGGATGTCCCGCAGTACGGCGTCGATGGAAAATGTGATCGGTTGCCCCTCGACCAGGCCACCGCCCCGCCGCGCCAAGGCCATCACGTCCGAAGCCGTCGTGGTGAGGGACAGGGCGGCACTGCGAATCAGCCCCACCTGCCGCTTTTGTCCCGCACTCAAGGGATTCGCGTCAAACCCGCCTTCGAGGAGCTCGGTGAGCGCCAGGATGGCCGCCACCGGCGAGCGGAGGTCGTGCGCCAACTCGACCACCAGCTCCAAGGCTCGCGCGCCCTGGAGGGCGCGGTCCGCTTCGTCTTGCTCCGCTGGGGGATCGAGGGCCGGTGCGTCGGCCAGAGCCATCATCCCGCGCCCGCGGCCACCTGTTGACTGCTGCTGCCATTCCGGGCCGAGTCGGGCACGCGCGACGCTACCAGGGACTTGTTCGGCGTCCGGTGCAGTCCGTGACGCTCCATCATCCGGTACAGCGTGGTGCGCTCCACTCCGGCCATCCGGGCCGCCTTGGCCAGGTTGCCGTCCGCGCGATCGATCAGCCAGCTGAGATAGTGAATCTCGAATTGCGAGATCACCCGGTTCCGCGCCGAGTGATAGGTGTCCTCGGCCAGCGCCGACAGGGTGGCCGGTGAGACGCTCGCGTGTACGGGCGTGGAATCGTTCTCGAACGGAATGTCATCGGGCCCGATGGGCGCGCCCGGTGAGACCATCACCGCCACGTGCTCCACCACGTTCTGGAGCTCGCGCACGTTGCCGCGCCAGGGATGCGAGCAGAGCGCCAGCATGCCGGATTCCGTCCACGCCGGGACCGGGGTGCCCTTCCGGCGATATCTGGCCCAGTAGCTTGCCAGGAAGTGATTCGCGAGCGGTGGAATGTCTTCGGGCCGTTCGCGGAGTGGCGGCACTCGGACCGGCACCACCCGCAAGCGGTAATACAGGTCTTCCCGGAGATCTCCGGACCGCGCCGCGGCATCCGGATCCTTGTTGGTGGCGCAGATGAAACGAACGTTGACCACGGCGTCCGTCCCCTCACTGCCTACACGCCGGAGGATACCGTCCTGCAACACCCGAAGCAGCTTGGCCTGGATGGGTTTCGGCATGTCGAGCAGCTCGTCCAGGAACAGCGTGCCCCCGTTGGCGGTCTCGAGCAGGCCGGCCTTGTCCCGCACCGCGCCCGTAAACGCGCCCTTCACGTGGCCGAACATCTCGGATTCGAGGAGGGCTTCCGGCAGGGCGGCGCAATTGATCGCCACGAAGGGGCGGCTGGACCGCCGGCTGTGCCGGTGGATGAACTGTGCGATCAGCTCCTTGCCGACGCCGCTTTCTCCGGTGATGAAGACCGACGCGTCGGTGGGTGCCACGCGTTTGGCCAGCTCGATCACCGTCTGGAACGCGGGGGATTGGCCCAGGAGGACCACCTGATCCCGGTGCTCAAAGGGTGAGTCGAACAGGTGTGCATGCTTCTTGGTCTCCCGGCCTACGAGCACCGTGTGCGCCGCCCGCCCGATCAGCACTTGCAGCTGCGTGGCGGTGAAGGGCTTGGGCAGGTAGTCCCAGGCGCCTTCGCGCAGGGCCTCGAGGCTCGACTCTACCGAGGGATTCCCGGTCATCACGATCCCGATCAGGTCCGAGTTCGTCTCGAGCGCGGCGCGGATGAGCGCCGTGCCCGGTACCTGGGCCAGGAAGAGATCGGTGAGGAGGATATCGAAGGAATCGCGGCGCAGCAGGTCGCGGGCTTCGTCCCCGCGGCCGGCGAGCGTGACGCCGTAGCCATCCAGTCGAAGAATGGAGGCGCAGGTCTCACGCAGCGTGGGGTCGTCTTCGACCACCAGGACGCGGATCTCGGACTTCGCTTCCGGATCGAGAGCGAGAAGCTCCGACACCTTGCCCGGAGCGACGCGGGGTTCGGAAAGCGTAGGGGCTTCGGGAGCGACGATCGTTGCCATGGCTGTGGTCCTACCTCCTCGGGATACCCGTCTTAACGCACACTTCGGGCCAAAGGGCCGGGCACCCCTCAAAACGTGACTTAGGCCACACGCTGACTGGAACATCCGCGCATCGCGCGTTTTCGCCGCCCTCCAAATGGCGCACCACTCTGGAGCGACGGCCGTCGTTCTGGTGCACCGAATTGCGACCAGCCGCCGCGACGTATGCGATGGCGCCGCTTCACCCTGACCACATTTCCTCTCATTCACGGTTGCGGTATCGGTCTTGCGTTAGCTAGACGTCTAGACGTCTAGACGTCTAGTCCTTTTGGAGGAATCA
>DATBCM010000465.1:0-1597 GCA_036270455.1 Gemmatimonadales bacterium
CCAGGGCGGAGGCCCGCCAGGTCCACAGCGCGAGTCCGTTGATGGTGCGGAGCCTCGTGGCCCGAATGCCCACGCGGTCGACGGTCTGCTGGAAGCGCGCGTCGGAGGAGGCACTATCCGGGTACGTGCCGGTGGAAACGACGAGGGATTGTGGAGGGTACCGGAGGGCCAGCTCCCCCATCATCCTGGCGATGCCGCCGCCATGCGGGGGAAAGTTGAAGCTCAGGAGGAGACTTGTGATTCGATCTCCCGAAGATTGCGCACCACGCGGTCCCAGTTGTAGTTCGTCTCCACCGCCTTCCGGCCCGCCTGCCCCAAACGCCGCGCGAGGAGCTGGTCCGACAAGAGGCGTGTGAGCGCCTGCGCCGCGGCGGCCGGATCCTCCGGGTCCACGACGAACCCCGTCTCCCCGTCCTTCACCGCCTCGGCCACGCCGCCGCTCCGTCCGGCGATGACCGGCAACCCGCACGCACTCGCCTCCGCCAGCGCGATTCCGAACCCTTCGACGCGGGTGCCCTCGGCCCGGCGCGAGACGCCGAGATAGACCTCCGCCACGTTGTAGAGCGCGGGGAGATCCTTGTCGGGCACCGACCCGACGAACCGTACCGACTCGGCGATCCCCAGCTCCTCGGCAAGTTTCTTGTACGCGTCCTTCTTCTTGCCGGCGCCGATCACGAGATACCCGACGTCGTGCCCCGCCTTGCGGACCTCCGCCACCGCCTTGAGGGACGTATCGATGCCCTTGTAGGGCTCGAGCCGCGCCACGGTGACCACCCACTTGCCGTTCTCCAGCCGGTGGCGCGCCCGCACTTCACGCGTATCGACACCGGGGCGGAATTGTGCGGGGTCAGTGCCGAGCGGGACCACGCGCACACGCTCCGCGTGGGGGTCGAGCCCGAGCTCGCGCAGCACGGTCTGCGCCTGCTCCTTGGTCCACTGGCTGTTGGCGACGACCACCGACGCGGAGCCGAGGAGGGCGCGCGCGGTGCGGCGGGCGAACGCGGAGTGATGGATCTTGTGCAGCTCTTTCAGGACGTCGCCGCCATGCACCAACACCCCGTAACGGGTCCCCAGACGCTCGTGCGTCCACTTGGCGGCGTACGCGGCGGGGCGAATGGAGTCGCACCACGCGAAGCGCGGCTTCGCTTCGCGCGCGAGGGTGGCGACGCGGCGGGACCAGAAGAGCAGCCCGGCCAGGCCCGACAGCGACCGGGTCGGGATGGGCAGGCGGTCGATTACCGAGGGAAACGCCGAGTCGGTTTCCTGGGCGTCGCGATTCTGGCCCGTGGAGACGAGGAGCTCGCCCTTGGGATAGCGGAGCGCGATCTCGCCCATCATCCGCGCCACCCCCGTGTGCATCGGGGGAAATTCGTCGGTCAGGAGAAAGGTCTTAGCCATCGGCGCGGTGGTCGAGCTCCCAGAGGCGGGTGTACTTGAGGAACACGCTCACTGAGGCGAGCCCGCAGAGAACGGCGCCATGCCATCCCTCGAGGATGCCAAGCTGCAAGAAGTAGGTACGCCAGAACGTGAAGGGCGGCCGCACCAGAATGTCGGTGAGCCGGGCCCGGCGGCCCCGGTCCCGAAGGTCCTGGGCGGC
>DATBCM010000466.1:0-5249 GCA_036270455.1 Gemmatimonadales bacterium
GTTCGCGAAGCAGCTCACCGCCGAGCATGGCGTGGCGCCGGTGCCGGGGTCGAGCTTCTACAGCAAGCCGGAAATGGGACGGAAGGAAGTGCGGTTCGCGTTCTGTAAGACTGACGATATGCTGCAGGAAGCCGCGAAGCGGCTGAAAAAACTCAAGGACTAAACCCCCTCCTCCACCTCCTTCTGGGCCTCCAGCAGCCGATCCACTTCCGCCCGCACGCGCCGGGGGGAGGACTTTGATGGCGACTGGACGGTCGAGGGAGACCTCGCGCGCGAGGTACACCACGCCCATGCCCCCGCGCCCCAGCTCCCGCTCGAGCGAGTACCGTCCCGCGAGGGCTCCCTGGAAATCCAGAAACAGCCGGTCGGGGGCGTCGCTCATGAACCTCCGGGCCGCTTACGCCTGGGCGCGATCCATCCGCGTGGCCATGCGATAGAGCCAGTACACCACGGCGGCAAGCAGGACGATACCGGGGAGTACGCCGTCGTGCTCGCCCCAGTACGCCAGCACGTTGGCGTTGGAGGTCAGGACGATCGGGATCGCCAGCAGGATGCCGACCATGGCCTCGCCGGTGATCAGCCCGGCGGCGAAGAGCAGACCGTTCCGCTCGCCCGTCGCCTGGTCGTCAGCCGACCCGCCGATCCGTTTGAAGAACCGCTTCGCGAGCATGGCGATCACGCCGCCCAGGAAGATCGCGACCGAGAGCTGGAGCGGCAGATAGATCCCGATCGCCACCGCCAGCACCGGCGTCCGGAATTCCGCTTTCCGCGCCTGCAGCCACAGGTCGAAGCTGATGACCACGACGGCGACCCCCATGCCGATCTCGATGAACGTCCAGGGCAGTCCGCCGTGGAATACGCCGCCCGCCACGGCGGCCATGAGCGTGGCCTGGGGTGCCGCGAGCGGATGGGGGTGACCCGGGGTCGGCACGCCGATGCCGTACGCTTGATTGATGAGGTTCAGCACCGGGGAGAGCACGAAGGCGGCCGACACCGCCCCGAGGATCTGCATGATCTGTTGCTTGTACGGCGTGGCACCCACGATCCGCCCCGCCTTCAGGTCCTGGAGGTTCTCACCGCCGATGGACGCCGCGCACGCCACGACCGCTCCGATGAACACCGCGGCCGCGGGACCTTTGACGCTGCCCGCACCCAGGAACGCGAGGAGCAGGAGCGCGGACGTGAGCACGGTCGCGATGGTGACGCCGGAAATCGGTGTGTTGGACGACCCGACCAGGCCGGCCATGTAGGCGCCGACGGTGGAGAACAGGAAACCGGCGATCAGCATGATGACCGCCATCGCGGCGCCCACCCACCAGATTCCCGTGAACTGGCTATAGATGAAGAACAGGGGGATGGCGAGGACCACCAGGGCCATTCCCACCCAATGCATCGGCGTGTCCCGGTCGGTCCGGAGTATGCCGGGCCCGCCGGCCCGCGTCTGACGGTACGCCGCCATCCCCGACCGCACGCCCGAGACCACACTCTTGCGGACTTTGATCAGCGCCCAGACGCCGCCGACGATCATGGCGCCGACGCCGATGTAGCGGGTCTGGGTCTTCCAGATGCCGGCGGCGAAATCGACGGCCGCGACGCCATCGGGATGCGGGGTGTGGGCGGCAACCCACGGGATGGCAACGTACCAGTTCATCACCCCGCCGATGAAGATCAGCGCCGCCACGTTCAGCCCGACGATGAACCCGACGCCGATGAGCGCGGGCGAAAGGTTCATCGCGAACGCGGCCACCGAGCTTCCGGCGTAACGGGCGGTGGTGATGGCCTCGCCCCAGAGCTTGAACCCCGTCGCTCCGAGCTTGTACAGTGCTCCCGCCGCCGCCGCCGAAACGATGGTGCCGACCCCGGCGCCACCCTTCTCGCCCACCTTGAGGACCTCAGCGGTGGCCACCCCCTCAGGGAACCGGAGCGGGTCCTCGATGATCAGAGCCCGGCGGAGTGGAATGGTAAAGAGCACGCCGAGGGCACCGCCGATCCCCGCGATCACGGTCGTGGTCCAATAGTCGAACTGAGTCCAGGTTCCGAGGATGAGCAAGGCGGGGAGCGTGAAGATCGCCCCGGCCGCGAGGCCCTCACCCGACGCCGCCGCCGTCTGGACGACGTTGTTCTCGAGAATGTTGTGCTCCCGGAACATGCGGAGCACCGCCATCGAGATGACGGCCGCCGGGATCGAAGCGGACACCGTGATGCCGGCGAAGAGACCGAGGTAGGCGTTGGCGCCCGCGAGGAGGAGCGAGAGCACCACCCCCAGGATCAGCGCCTTGACCGTGAGCTCGGGCAGCGTGACCGAGGCCGGGATGTACGGTGCGTCTCCCTGGCTCGGCGTGGACGAGTCTGGAGCGGCCATCGGTCCCGACCATGTTGAGATTGCGCGAATGTCCCGCCCGCCGTCGGGACTGTCAAGCAAGCGATCTATATTGCGCCCATGGCCGTGCCGCCCCCGCCCCCGCCCCGGGTCGTCTCTCTCCTGCCCGCCGCCACGGAAATCGTCGCCGCCCTGGGCGCGGGATCGTGGCTCGTCGGCGTGTCCCATGAGTGCGATTATCCCGCCGAAGTGACCACCCTGCCCCGCGTCACGCGGAGCGCGCTCGATCCCGCCCTGCCGTCCGGCGCCATCCAGACCCTCGTAGCCGCGTCGAAATCCGGCGCGCCGCTCGTGACGATCGACGTTGATCTCCTCCGGCGCCTGAACCCGGACCTCATCATCGGCCAGGCGCTCTGCGATGTTTGCGCGGTCGGAGAGAACCTGGTCGCCCAGGCACTCCCGCACCTCTCGCGCCGACCCGAGGTCGTCACCCTGCATGCCCATACGCTGAACGAGGTGCTTACCGACATCGTGCGGGTCGGGGCAGCACTGGACTTGAAGAGTGAAGCGGATGAGTTGGTCGCGGGACTCCGCTATCGCCTGCGGAGCATTCCACCTTCCCACGTCGCCACACCCCCACGCCTCTTGGTGGTTGAGTGGACCGACCCTCCCTACGTGGCGGGACACTGGGTGCCGGAGCTCATCGCGGCTGCGGGAGGGACGGATGTCGGCTCCGCCCCCGGCGCGCATTCCCGAGCCCGTCCTTGGAAGGATCTGCGCGCCCTTGCGCCCGACTTGATTCTCGTCAGTTTGTGCGGCTTCGACGTGCCGCGCGCGCGGCAGGAAGTGGCGCAGGTGGATGACCCGGACGGACAAGCACTCCTCGCCGGGCGAACCATGTACCTCGACGGCAACGCGTACACTTCGCGCCCGGGCCCCCGACTGGTGGACGCCGCGGAGTTGATCGCGCAACAGATCGGCGGCTGACGGAATGCATTGCATCCTGGCGCTCGTCGCCAGTTTGTCACTTCAGACCGCGCCCCACCCCGCGCCGCGAGACACGCTCCATATCCTCGCGGTAGGGGACATCAACCTCGGCCGCAAACTGGCGAAGGATTACCTC
Source organism: Gemmatimonadales bacterium (assembly GCA_036270455.1). Classification (GTDB taxonomy): domain Bacteria; phylum Gemmatimonadota; class Gemmatimonadetes; order Gemmatimonadales; family GWC2-71-9; genus 40CM-2-70-7. The sequence goes on from DATBCM010000466.1 coordinate 3,444, forward strand.
GAGAAGGGGGACACGCTGTACCCCTTCCGCGAAGTCCTGGATACCCTCGCCACCGCCGACCTGCTCTTCGGAAACCTCGAGAGTCCCATCGCACCCGACTCCCACGTGGTGGAGTCGAAGGGCATCAAGTTCACGGCCCCCCTGCTGGCCGCGACATCACTCGCCCGCGCCGGCTTCACCATCGTGTCCACCGCCAACAATCACGCGTGGGATGGAGGCGAGGGCGGCGTACTGCAGACGATGAACCGCCTGTCCGAACGGGGCGTTCGCTTCGTGGGATCGGGGTACGGGCGTCAGATGGCGCAGCAGCCGGTGATTCTCGAGCGGCGGGGATGGCGCATCGGATTCTTTGCCGTAACGCGAGCGTGGAACCCCGCACCCGACAATTTCTACGGACATCCCGGGTCCCAGTTCGTAGCCTGGGGAGACCCCAACTGGCTATATCCCGCCATCAAGGCGCTCAAGGAAAGCGGGATGGTCGACCTGGTGATCGTGAGCGTGCACGGGGGGACCGAATACCAGCCCGAGCCCAAGCCGTCCTACCAGCACTTTCTGGAGGGGCTGGCCGACGCCGGCGCCGACCTGGTGCTGGCGCACCATCCCCATGTGCTTCAGCCAGTGGTGTTTAGACACGGGACGCCAATCGTCCAATCTCTCGGTAACTTCGTGTTCTCTCAGGACCAGCCCTGGACCCGGCTGGGAGCCATTCTGAGGATCACGGTCGCGCCGAACCACCGGATGAAGGTCCGGGCCATCCCGGTCCGGGCCGGCTACCAGGTGACCTTCGCCGACAGCACCGCCGCCGACAGCGTCCGCGCCCGGCTCCGGGTTTCACTTTCGAACAGGACAACGCCCTAATGACGCAATCCTCCGTCGGATTCCTGAAGCGCCTCCTCGACACACCGGGCCCATCCGGATTCGAATCCGCTCCGGCGAAGGTCTGGCGGGACGAGGTGAAGGGGTTCGCCGACCAGGTCGAAAGCGACGTGCGCGGGAACACCATCGCCGCGATCAATCCCAAGGGACAGCCCCGGCTCATGTTCGCGGGCCACATCGACGAAATCGGGGTGCAGGTCACCCACATCGACGACGACGGCTTCCTGTACTTCGCCGGGATCGGCGGGTGGGATCCCCAGGTCCTGGTCGGGCAGCGCATCACGCTTCTGAGCAAGAACGGTCCCGTCCTCGGCGTCGTCGGGAAGAAGGCGATCCATCTGATGAAGCCGGAGGAGCGCGACAAGGTGTCGAAGATCACGGACCTGTGGATCGACATCGGCGCGACCGGACGCGAGGAAGCCTCGGCGCGCGTGCGGGTGGGCGATTCAGGTGTGCTGGCGACCGACGTGAAGGAATTCCCCAACGGGCGCATCGTCTCCCGGAGCATCGACAACCGCATCGGCGCCTACGTGGTGGCCGAGGCGCTCCGCCTCGTCGCGCAGGACCGGCCGAAGCACGCAGGGGTGTTCGCGGTGGCGACCACGCAGGAAGAGATCGCCTGGACCGGTGGCGGGGCGCGGACCAGCGCGGTCGCACTCGACCCGCAGGTGGCCCTGGTGGTCGATGTGACCCACGCCACCGATTACCCCGGTGCGGAAAAGAAAACCGCCGGCGATCACAAGCTCGGCGGCGGCGTGGTGCTGTCTCGGGGCTCGGCGACGAATCCGAAGGTATTCGACCTGCTGGTCGAGTGCGCCGAGGGGAACAAGATCCCGTTCACGTTGCAGGCGGCGCCGCACGATACCGGCACCGACGCCGACGCCATCTACAATGCGCACCGGGGGGTGGCGACCGGGCTGGTCTCGGTTC
>DATBCM010000467.1:0-3849 GCA_036270455.1 Gemmatimonadales bacterium
GAAAGGTGGGCGCGACGTTTTTGGGGGATCGTCTGCGGGATACGGAAGTAGAGGTTGTTTCGCTCGGCTAGGCGACGTGGCGACTTAGCGACTTAGCCCCTAGTCAGCAAACTGCTTTAACTCCACGTGATTTGCCGTAACTACCGCGTACCGTCCGCAATCCAGAAACGCTCCCGGATTCAAGTAGGCGCGACCATCGGGCCGAGTGACGAGCCTCGGCCGGTGCGTGTGTGCGAGCACGACGAGTGAGAGGTCGGGACGCCGGTCCAGCAAGACGTCGGCCCAGGCTTCCTGCGCCAGCGCGGCGCGGTCCAGCACCGCCCGGTCCTTCGTGCTGTCCGCCAGCGTGCCCGACAGTTTGTCCGCGATCCAGAATCCGAAGTCAGGGTGGAGCGTGCGGAAAACCGAAATGGTCCATTGGTGTTTCAGGATGCGGTGGGTGAGCGCGCCGCTCCAGTGCTGCTCGGTCAGGCCGTCGCCATGCGCCACGAACGTGGGCCGTCCCGCGAGCCGCATTTCTACCGGATCAGGGTGAAATTCGATTCCCAGGTCGTCCGTGAGAAAGGGACCACCCCACCGGTCGTGATTGCCGCCCATCAGCGTGATCCGCACGCCCTTCGCGCGCAGCTCGCGGAGGGCGGCGATGTGCCCGAAGTGTTTGCGGGGAATGACGGCGCCATACTCGAACCAGAAATCGAACAGATCACCGTTGATCAGGAGGTGATCGGTGGGCTGGGGGACTGCCTGGAGAAACCGGTGGAATGCCGCGGCCGTGGCGGGCGGGACCTGGCCGAGGTGCGCATCGGCCACCACGATGACACGATCCGGCGGGGGGGTGGTCGGCACGGCCCCAAGCTAGGAAGCGGGTCCCGGGCTCGCAAGCTCCTGTCCCATTTGACTTTTGCTCGTGTCACGTCCATATCTCCGCCAGCATGAAGGTGACCCGCGACCACCCCAAGTACGGGACCGGACGGCCAGGACGGCCAGGCCCGACCAGCCCTCCCGGCAGGATTTCCGGGGGGGAACGCCCCTCGGAGCCCCCAGCCGAGCCGGTCCGGAACCCCGGGGTCCCCCTCGATCTCGAGCTCATCAGTTCGATCCGTGTGAACCGGAGCGCCGTGGAGCGGCGGGCGGCCACCCTCCCGAGGCGGCGCACCGTCAAGAGGGAATGGCAGGCCGCCTGGCTCCTCCGGGCCATCACCTGCATCGATCTGACCACCCTGTCAGGGGACGATACCGCGGGGAACGTGGCGCGGCTGGCGGCCAAGGCCCGGGAGCCCATCCGCCGCGACCTCCTCGACTCCCTGGGAGCCGCCGACCTCCCGATCCAGGTGGGCGCCGTGTGTGTCTACCACGCCCTCGTGCCCGTGGCGGTGCGGGCGCTGGCGGGATCGGGCATCCCGGTGGCGGCGGTCTCCACGGGGTTCCCGGCCGGATTGTCGCCGCTCGAGCAACGGGTGCAGGAGGTCAAGGCGTCGGTGGACGCGGGGGCGAAGGAAATCGACGTCGTGATCACCCGGGGGCACGTGCTGACCGGGGAATGGCAACGGCTCTACGACGAGGTCTGGCGCTTCCGGGAGGCCTGCGGGGGCGCGCACCTGAAGGTCATCCTCGGGACCGGGGAGCTGGCGACGCTGACCAACGTCGCGCGCGCCTCGCGGGTGGTGATGGCGGCCGGTGCGGACTTCATCAAGACGTCCACCGGCAAGGAACCGGTCAACGCCACGCTGCCGGTGGGCCTCGTGATGGTCCGTCAGATCCGCGAATATCTGGAGGATACCGGCCACGCCGTCGGGTTCAAGCCTGCCGGTGGGATCCGCGCGGCGAAGAGCGCGCTCGAGTGGCTGATGCTGATGAAGGAAGAGCTCGGCGAGCGCTGGATGCGCTCCGACCGCTTCCGCCTGGGCGCCAGCGCGCTCCTGACCGACATCGAGCGGCAGCTCGAGCATTTCGTGACCGGCCGGTACTCCGCCGCGCACCGCCATCCCATGGTGTGATGTGACCACCGTCGCCAAGATTTTCGAAACCATGGAGTGGGGACCCGCGCCGGAGGCGCGCGGGCCCGCGCTCGAATGGATCAAGGCCCACGGTGACCGCTTCGGGCTGTTCATCGGGGGGAAGTGGACCACGCCCGCGGCCGGAGACGGGTTCGACACCATCAATCCCGCGACGCGGGACGTTCTCGCCCGGGTGTCCCAGGCTGGAGATGAGGACGTTGCGCTCGCGGTGAAGGCGGCGGCCGATGCCCTCCGCGCGTGGGGCGCACTCCCCGGGCACGCGCGCGCCCGCCACCTCTACGCACTGGCACGGACCGTCCAGAAACACGCCCGCCTGCTCGCTGTGCTGGAGAGTCTGGACAACGGCAAGTCGATCCGGGAGACGCGCGATCTCGACATCCCTCTCGTCGCCCGTCATTTCTATCACCATGCGGGGTGGGCGCAGCTCCGGGACACGGAATTCCCCGGGTACGGCCCCGTGGGGGTGGTGGGGCAGATCATTCCCTGGAATTTCCCGCTGCTGATGGTCGCCTGGAAAGTCGCACCCGCCCTCGCGGCGGGAAATACCGTGGTGCTGAAGCCGGCGGAGTTCACGCCGCTCACGGCGCTCTGTTTCGCCGAACTGGCGCATGAGGCGGGCCTGCCTCCCGGCGTGCTCAACGTCATCACCGGAGACGGCCGCACTGGCAAGCTGCTGGTCGATCACCCCGGGGTGGACAAGATCGCCTTCACGGGCTCGACGGAGGTGGGCCGTCAGATCCGCAAGGCCACGGCGGGCTCGGGGAAAAAGCTGACGCTCGAGCTCGGCGGCAAGAGTCCCTTCATTGTGTTCGAAGACGCCGACCTCGACAGTGTCGTGGAAGGAGTGGTCGACGCGATCTGGTTCAATCAGGGCCAGGTGTGCTGCGCCGGCTCCCGGCTGCTCGTGCAGGAAGGAGTCGCCGGGAAGCTCATCCCGAAGTTGCGGGCGCGGATGGAGAAGCTCCGGGTGGGTGAGCCACTCGACAAGGCGATCGACATGGGTGCGATCGTGGCGCCGGTCCAGCTCGAGCGCATCCGGTCTCTCGTGGACCAGGGTGTTGCCGAAGGGGCGACCATGTGGCAGCCCACGTGGGCCTGTCCCACCGAGGGCTACTTCTATCCGCCCACGTTGTTCACGGACGTCGCGCCGGCTGCGAGCATCGCGCAGGTCGAGATCTTCGGACCCGTGCTGGTCTCGATGACCTTCCGCACGCCCGCCGAGGCGGTGGAGATCGCGAACAACACGCCCTACGGACTGGCGGCCAGTGTCTGGACCGAGAACATCAATCTCGCGCTCGACATCGCGCCCAAGATCAAAGCCGGCGTGGTGTGGATCAACTCGACGAATCTCTTCGACGCGGCCGCCGGGTTCGGCGGGTACCGCGAGTCGGGGTTCGGGCGGGAGGGCGGCAAAGAGGGGATGTGGGAGTATCTGAAACGCGCAGACGGCAGACTGCAGTCCGATCGGAGCCAATTGGAGTCGCCGGGTGCTTCCCCCAAAGCGGAGCGGACTGCCGTCCGCGGACTGCCGTCCCCGAATCCCCTTCCGGCCATCGATCGTACGCCCAAGCTCTTCATCGGCGGCAAGCAGGTCCGCCCCGACCAGGGGTACAGCAGGAAGGTGGCGGGGCCCGGAGGGGAGGCGATCGGGGAAGTGGGGGACGGCAACCGCAAGGACATCCGGGACGCCGTCGAGGCGGCCCACCGGGCGTCCGGGTGGGGAAATGGCGCGGGGCACGCGCGGGCGCAGATCCTCTACTTTGTGGCCGAGAACCTTTCCGCTCGCGCCGACGAGTTCGCCCGGCGGATAGCGGCGCAGACCGGCGTCTCC
>DATBCM010000468.1:0-3952 GCA_036270455.1 Gemmatimonadales bacterium
GCCTGGCCCGTGACGGCGCCGACGCCGTTGTCCAGCACGATCACCGCCTGAATGGAATCGGCCTCGCCCGCGTGCGCCTTCGCGTACGCCTGGGAGCCGAGGAGCCCTTCCTCTTCACCCGTGAACAGGACGAAGCGAATGGTCCGTTTGGGCTTCACGCCGGACTGCGCGACGATGCGGGCCGCCTCGAGGGTCGCGATGGAGCCGGTGCCGTTATCGGTGGCGCCGGTGCCGAGGTCCCAGGAGTCGAGGTGACCCCCGACGATCACGACCTGCCCGGGGTGCTCGGTGCCCTTGATCTCACCGATGGTATTCCACTGCGGCACCGGCTTGAGCGACATCGTGCTCTCGATGTTCGCCTCGATGCGCGGCGTGATCCCCTGCTTGATGAGGCGGTCGAAGAGGGTGTAGTCCTCATGCGCAATGGCGACCTGGGGCAGCGGGAGCGGGCCGTTGGGGGAGCCGCTCATGGTGAGGAGCGTCTGCTCCTTGGCGCCGTCGACCAGAATGCCCTTGGCGCCCAGGTTCCGCAGCATATAAGGGAGGTCGACGCGGAACTGCGCGGCCTTGGCGCGGGCCGCCGAGTCGGGCTGCTGCCGGGGGGCGCCGTTGAAGCCGAAGCGGGACCGCAGTTCCGCTGAATCGGCAGCCGTCATCGGTGGACCGTCATTGTTCCACACGTTCGCCGGCTGGCGCAGCATGAGCCACGCGCCGCGCACCTTCCCCTTGTAGGCGGCCAGCGAGTCCTCGTTCGCCGCGTTGATGAGCACCACCGGCCCGGACACGGTCTTGCCGCCCGTGCCCACGGTCCAGGCCCAGCTCGCCGCGATCACGTCATGGCGGCGGGGGGAGGTCATCCGCATCCACATCGGTCCCCGCGACCAGGTCCCGCCGAACTCCCAGGACTCGAGATGGGCATCGAGCCCGTAGTCCTTGAAGCGCTGCATGGTCCAGTCGTTGGCCCCGCGGGCGGCGGGGGATCCCGTGAGGCGGGGGCCGATGATGTCAGTGAGATGTTCGAGGTTCTGCATGGCTTCGGAGTGGTGCATGCCCTGCTCGATCAGCGCGCCGGCCCCCGTGGTATCCACGGTCAGATCCTGCGCCCGAAGGGACGTGCCGATCCACAAGCCGGCCACGCCCAAGGCTGCCCACCTGGTGAGGCATTTCACGGTCCTATCCTCCATATAGAGAGCGATGCTGCCCATACGGTGCAACGAGGGTCCGCGTTGGCCTCGCGGGCACCGGGACCTTGCGGTTTCCTAACTCAAACGTCAAGGCGTCCGAAAACGGCGGCGGTACTATACGGCGGACACCAAACCCGAGGTCGCCGTAATGTCGCTCCGTCGTCCGCTCGCATTCATCATCAGTGTAGCCGGTGCCGCAGGACTCGCGTATTCGTGCAGCAGTAAGGGATCCACCAATCCTCCCCCTCCGACCTACACGATGTCGAAGCTTTCCGGTGACAGTCAGGTCGGCTCGGCAAACGCCGCCCTGGGCGCCAACCTGATCGTCTCGGTCGTGGACCAGAACAACGCCGCCGCAGCGGGGCAGACGGTGACGTGGACCGCCACCACCGGCGGGGGCAGCGTCACATCCGGAACCTCGCTGACCGACGCCGGTGGCCATGCGGCCATGGGCCAGACGCTCGGATCCGCAGCCGGCTTCCAGGGCACCACCGCGTCCCTCTCCGGCGCGACCGGGTCGCCTATCACGTTCACGTCCATCTCGCAGATCCAGGGCGCCTTCACCATCGCCGCCGGGACCGGGGGCGGGCAGAGCGATACCGTGCTCTCCCAGCTCGGTGCGCCCTTTCAGGCCACGGTGACCGATCACCTCGGCGCTCCGGTGGCGGGCGTCATCGTGTCGTTCAACGTCACGGCGGGGGGCGGAGGTCTGTCCCAGGCCGCCGACACCTCCGACGTAAGCGGCCACGTGACGACCACGCTGACGCTTCCGTCCACCTCCGGGACCAAGACCGTGCAGGCCGGCGTCACAGGGCTGAACGGATCTCCGGTGAGCTTCACGGCGACTGCCACTGCCGGGAACGCGGCCCAGCTCGTGAAGAGTACCGGCGATTCTCAAGGCGGCTTGATCGGCACCGCGCTCCCCGCGCCGCATAGCGTAGTGGTGAAGGATGCGCACGGGAATGGAGTCGCGGGCGTCGCGATTCAGTGGGCGGTGGGAACCGGAGGAGGATCGGTCTCCAGCACCGGGCCGACCAGCGACGGGACCGGGACCGTATCTGTCACCCGCACGCTGGGTGGCACTCTCGGGACGCAGACCGACACCGCGACAGCTTCGCTCACCGGATCGCCAATCGTGTTCCTGTCCATCGGCGACAGCGTGACGCACGTCGGCGCGGTGACCGTCGGACCTGGGATCTCGTTCGCGCCCACCTCAGTGACGATCGGGCATGGCGGCAAAGTCACCTGGACCTGGGCCAGTGGCTCGATATTGCATGGCGTCGGGTGGTTGACGGCGCCGGGGACCCTGCCCACGGACTCCCCGACTCAGACCACGGGCACGTACGCGTTCACGTTTACGACTCCAGGGACGTACACCTACGATTGCCTGGTGCACGGCGCCTCCATGTCGGGGACGATCATCGTCAGGCCATAAGGAAGGGAAGTGGGAAGTGGGAAGCGGGATGTGTGAGGAGCTTCTCGCTCTTCCCACTTCCCGCTTCCCCCTCCCCAGCGTAGGTTAGCCCGCCTTCACTCATCCGGATCCCATCATGCCCCGCTTCCTCGTCCTCGTCTGCCTCGGCGGCACGTTGGCCGCCCAGCAGCCGGCTCCCGTCCGCGGGTTTCCCGCTGACGCCCTCGCGGCCCAGATCAAGTGGGAGAACGCCGCCCGCGCCGTGCCCAATCCGGACAGCGTGCGCGTGAACATCCGCCTCCTGTCTTCATTCCCCCACGAAGCCGGCACCGAGCGCTCGCGACGCGTGGCGGAGACCATCCTCGCCCGCTTCAAGTCGTTCGGGCTGGACGCGCATATCGAGCAATTCGAGGCGCTGATGCCGAGGCCCGTGTCCCGCACGCTCGAGCTGGTGGGACCCGAGCGGTACACGGCGGTCCTGAAGGAACCGGCGCTTCCAGAGGATTCGACCTCCGGGCAGGCCGACCAACTCCCGACCTTCAACGCCTACTCCGCGGACGGCGACGTCACCGGTGACCTCGTCTACGTGAACTACGGGGTCCCGGACGACTACAAAGTGCTCGACAGCCTGGGCATCAGCGTAAAAGGCAAGATCGTCATCGCGCGGTACGGTGGGTCGTGGCGCGGCATCAAAGTGAAGGTCGCCGCCGAGCATGGCGCAGTGGGGTGCATCATCTATTCGGATCCACGGGACGACGGCTACTTCGATCAGGACGTGTACCCAAAGGGGCCGATGCGCCCGGAGCTGGGTGTGCAGCGCGGCAGTGTGATGGACATGCCGCAATACCCAGGTGATCCCCTCTCGCCCGGCTGGGCCTCGGTTCCGGGCGACACCCATCGCCTGACCATCGCGCAGGCGACGACGATCGAGAAGATCCCGGTGCTCCCCATCGGGTACGGCGACGCCCTTCCGTTGTTGCGAAGCCTGACCGGTCCGGTGGCGCAGGAGTCGTGGCGCGGTGCGCTCCCGATCACCTATCACATCGGGTCGGGTCCCGCGCGCGTGCACCTCGCCGTTTCCTTCGAGTGGAAAACCCGTCCCCTGTACGACGTGATTGCGACCATCCCGGGCTCCACCGATCCCGATCAGTGGGTGGTGTACGGGAATCACCACGATGCCTGGGTGAACGGCGCCGAGGACCCCATCTCGGGTCAGGTGGCGCTCGAAGAGACGGCGCGCGCCCTCGGCAGCCTGGTGAAGGCGGGCTGGAAGCCGGCGCGAACCGTCATCTTCGCGGCGTGGGACGGTGAGGAGTGGGGGCTCCTCGGCTCCACGGAGTGGGCCGAGCGGCAC
>DATBCM010000469.1:0-4051 GCA_036270455.1 Gemmatimonadales bacterium
CTCGGCCCGGAGGCGGCCATCGGCTGTACCCGCGGCCGCGAGGCGGTGACTGCGGAGGGCCCACTGGTCCTGGGCCTCGCGGGTGATCCCGTTTTCCTTCGCCATCTTCTCGGCCGACTGCCCCATTGTTTCGCCCGTAGACGGCTCGGAGATGGCCGGGGACACCGGTACCAGGTCCCGGGGTCGGATCTTGGCGAGCGTCGCGAGCCGGGCGCCCAGGGACTTCGCTTTCGACAGCTCCACCAGGATCTGCGCCATCCGGTGGGTATGCAGGATGGGAATGTCCGAGAGAGACTCGACGCCGCCGGCGAGGATCACGTCGGCGTGTCCGCGGGAGATCTGTTCGGCGGCGTTGGTCACCGCCTGGCCCGACGAGGCGCAGGCCCGGTTGACCGTGTAGGCCGGGACTTCCTTCGGCAGCTGGGGAAGGAGACTCACTTCGCGCGCGATGTTCGGCACCAGCGGCGAGGCGACGACCTGCCCGTATATCACTTCATCGACTTCGTTCGGATCGAGGTTGGTCCGCTCCAGGAGCTCCCGCCCGGCGTGACGGGCGAGATCCACCGCGAGCACGTTCCGGAAGACCGTCCCTGACTTGGCGAACGGCGTACGACACCCGGCGACGATCGCCACCCGCCGGCCCCCCGCTCCTCCATGAAGCATTACATTCTCCCCTCGGGTCGCACCAACCCCGGGAAACCTACCACCAGCCCGCCGGGCGAGCCAAGCGGAGGCCGTTTCGTTGGGAGAAGACAACAGCTTCTCGCACCGCGGGCGCGCGACCGCCCTCGCGAAGATGGTGGAAGCGCCGGTCGATCTGCTCATCATCGGTGGCGGCATCACTGGTGCCGCGATCGCGCGGGACGCCGCCCTGCGGGGGCTGTCGGTGGGGCTCATCGCCAAGGGCGACTTCGCGGGTGGCACCAGCTCCCATTCCTCTCGCCTCATCCACGGCGGTCTCCGGTACCTCGAGCACGGTGACCTCCGGCTGGTGTTCGAGGCCAGCCGCGAACGCCGCATCCTCCTGAGCATCGCACCACACCTCGTCCGGCCCCTGCCGTTCGTCTTCCCCGCCTACAAGGGCGCGAGGGTTCCCGGCTGGAAGATCTTCGCCGCGCTCTGGCTCTACGACCTCCTCGCGTCCTTCCGGAACGTCCACACCCACCGCTGGCTCTCTCGGAAGGCGGCGCGCCGCGTGGAGCCGGGACTCCGCGAGAAGGGACTGACCGGCGCCGGGTGGTACTGGGACGCGCAGGCCGACGATGCGCGGTTGACGCTCGCCACCTTGCGGGCCGCGGCCCTGGCCGGCGCGAATGTCGCGAACTACGTCGAAGTCACCGGGCTCTCCAAGCCCGACGGGAGGGTCCAGGGCTGCGTAGTACAGGATCAGATCACGGGCCAGACGGCCACGATTCAGGGGAAGGTCGTGGTGAATGCGACGGGCCCCTGGGTGGACGGCCTCCGCCGGCTGGACGACGCGCACGCGGCCCCGCTGCTCCGCCCCACGAAGGGCGTGCACGTGGTGGTGCCCCGCGCCCGGATCGGACACACCAACGCCATCACCCTGCTCTCCCCCGTCGACGGGCGGGTCATGTTCATCCTCCCGTGGGGAGACGTCAGCTACATCGGAACGACCGACACCGACGACAGCGGTTCGCCGGATGAGATCCGCGCCACCGGCGAGGACGTCATCTATCTGCTCCGGTCAGCCAACGCCCTCTTTCCCCAGGCGCGACTCGCACCCAAGGACGTCATCTCGACGTGGGCAGGACTGCGTCCACTGCTGGCCCCCGAGAAGTCGGCGACGCCGGCACAGGTGTCGCGCGAGCACCGCGTGGTGGAAAGTGCTAGCGGGATGCTGACGATCGCCGGGGGCAAGCTCACCACGCACCGGGTAATGGGTCGGGATGTCGTGGATCGCGTGGCGCAGAAGCTGCATGAGACCGATGGGCGCGGCATTCCAGCTCGTGCGGCCACCGACCATCTGGTGCTCCCGGGCGGGGACATCGCGGACCTCGAAGTGATGGTGGAGTCGGCGCGGGCCCGGGATATTTCGGACCCGGTCGCCCGCCACCTCGTGAAGGCGTACGGCTCCGAGTCGGCGGGCGTCGTGAACCTGATCGAGCGGGACCGCGCCCTGGGCCGCCCGATTCTGGAGGGCCAGCCGGCGGTTTGGGCCGAGGTGGTCCACTCGGTGGAGCGGGAGATGGCGATGCGGTTGTCCGATGTGCTGATCCGGCGCACGCACCTTTTTTACGAGGACGCAGGCCACGGGAGCGCCGCCGCGCCCCCCGTCGCCCGCCGGATGGCCGATCTTCTCGGGTGGGACCGGACCCAGGAAACCGAGGAGATCGCCGACTATCTCACCGAAGTGCAGCGGGCCCGCGAGTTCATGACCGGCGTGGCGCGCGCCAGCCGCGTCTCCTAAGAGCGGATCTAGTTCACCCGCACTCGCACGCGCGGAGCGCGGAAGTGCATCCGCATCCGACCGGCATTCGGCATGGGCATCGGCATGGGCATCGGCATCGGCATGGGCATCCCGCTCATCAAGCGGAAGCGCAGACGCGGGTGTGGGTGCGGATGGGGGTGCGGCCCACGCTGCTCGTCCACATCACTCGACTTGTAGTACGTGGTCAGCGCCTGGTCGGCCCGGTCATCGTCGATCTGCGCGAGCGCCCACGCTGCGGATTCACGGACGTCGGCATTGGAGTCCGAAAGCGCGGCCTTGAGACCATCCACGGCCTGACCACTGCCGATCTGACCCAGCGCCCAGGCCGCCGTGGCCTGCACGTCGGGCGTCTGATCCTTGAGCGCACCCACCAGGCCGGGCACCGCCTGCGACTCACCGACCTGTCCCAGGGCCCACGCCGACGTGCTGCGAACGTCTGACGCTGGATCCTTCAGGGCGCCGGTCAGGGCGGGCACCGCCGCCTCGTCCCCGACCTGACCGAGGGCCCAGGCCGCCATGCCGCGCACGTCCTGGTCGCGGTCCTTCAGGGCCTGACTGAGGGGCCGGACCGTGCTCCGATCGCCCACTTGTCCCAACGCCCACACCGCCATCTGCCGTACCTCCGGGTCATCGTCCTGGAGCACGCTCGCGAGGGGGGCGGTGGCCACCGAGTCCGAGATCTGGCCCAGCGCCCAGACGGTCGTCGCGCGGACGTCAGGGTCGGCGTCCTTCAGGGCCGCGCTCAAGGCCGGGACCGCGCTCTTCTCGCCGAGCTCGCCCAGAGCCCACGCGGCGGTCTGGCGCACCGGAGCCGCGGCGTCCTGTAAGCCGCGCCGCAGCGGGGTCAGCGCACTCACCACGCCAATAGATCCGAGCGCGCGGGCGGCGAGCTGTCGCACGTCGGTGGAATCGTCCTTCAGGGCGTTGGCGAGTGCCGGAACGGCGTCCCCGTCGTTTACCTGGCCCAGGGCCCACGCGCTCATGGCGCGCACGCGGAAGTCGGCGTCCGCGATCGTCTTCTTGAGGAGGCCGAGGGAGTGGTCACTGCTCACGATGCCGAGCCCCAGGACGCCGGTGGCGCGGAGGGCCGGATCGCGGTCGGACGACAGCGACGTGAAGAGCCCGATGCTCGCCGAGTCGTTTTCGGCGACCTGCTGCGCGGCGAGGTCGCGGACACAGGTGTTGGGGTCGCGAATGGCGGCCCGATACGCGTTCACCACGGCCGGCGTCTCGGACCGGCGCCCGATGCGGAGGACTGACCGCGTCAGCGGAGTGCCGATCGGCGCACCGTAGTCGCCCCACCCTTGCGTGAGCGAGCGGGCGGCGAGCTCGCAGACCGTGGTATCGGCACTGCGGAGCAGATCCAGTACGTGGGTGATGGTCGCGGAGTCCGCGGCACCGGTCGGGCGGGGGGAAGGGGCGGCCGCGGGCGCGCCCGAGGCGCGGCCGGCCATCCAGGAGATCAGTGCCAGGGCCAGCGCGGCGCCGGCGGGGCGGAAGCGAATCGCGATCGGCATAAGGACCTCGGGTGGAATGAAAAAGCCCGGGACCGATGAAGGTCCCGGGCTTTGGATGCCCAGGGCGGTACCGAAGGTTGCAGGC
>DATBCM010000470.1:0-2044 GCA_036270455.1 Gemmatimonadales bacterium
TCAGCCAGCTTGGCGCTGGTGGGCCCGAGGTTCCGGCCCCCCGAGAGCGTATCGTCGTAGCCCGCGCCGGCACCCGACGGCCGGGAATGGAAATATCCTGCGCCGGCGAACTGTTGCCCAATCAGGGAGCTCCCAACCGCCTGGCCGCGGATCGTGATCAGGGACCCGTTCGCCTGACGCGGGAACAGCATCTGCGCCACTCCAGTCACCGCGACCGGGTATGCCAGACCCGTGATCAACATGAGCACGAGGGTGACGATGATGGCTGGACGCAGCTGGTTCTTGAGCATGTTCACACCATCCGGGCAATCACGAGGAGCATGTCGATGAGCTTGATCCCCACGAAGGGGACCAGGATTCCGCCGACTCCGTAGATCCACAGATTCCGACGCAGAATGGCCGCTGCCGGAGCGGGCCTCCAGCGGACGCCGCGCAGCGCCAGGGGGATCAAGGCAATGATGATGAGCGCGTTGAAGATCACGCTCGCCAGCACGGCAGACTGAGCTGAGTGAAGACGCATGATGTTCAGGGCCTGCAGGGCCGGATAGGTCGCCACGAACATCGCCGGAATGATGGCGAAGTACTTGGCTACGTCGTTGGCGATTGAGAACGTCGTGAGTGAGCCGCGCGTGATGAGCAGCTGCTTTCCGATTTCGACGATTTCAATGAGCTTGGTCGGGTTCGAATCGAGGTCGATCAAGTTCCCGGCCTCTTTGGCCGCCTGCGTGCCCGTGTGCATCGCGACCGCCACGTCAGCCTGTGCGAGTGCCGGGGCATCATTGGTGCCGTCGCCCGTCATCGCGACCAGGCGACCCCCCGCCTGCTCCTCTTTGATGAGCGCCATCTTGTCTTCGGGCTTGGCCTCGGCCAGGAAGTCGTCGACGCCAGCTTCCGCCGCAATCGCCGCGGCGGTGAGGGCATTGTCCCCCGTGATCATCACCGTCCGGATTCCCATGGCCCGTAGCTGCTCGAACCGCTCTCGGATGCCTCCCTTGACCACGTCCTTCAGACAGACCGTACCGAGGGCGCGCGCGGCGCCGCGCTCGCGCTCCGCAACCACGAGCGGGGTGCCCCCGGCTTTCGCGATCCGTTCGACTGTGGCGACCAGGGGTGGTGCAACCTCTCCGCCGTGCTCGCGTACCCACCGCCCGACCGCCTCCGCAGCGCCCTTCCGGAGCTCCAACCCCCCGGCGTTGATGCCGCTCATCCGCGTCGTGGCAGAGAAGGGCACCAACTCGGTTTGGTCCAGGGGGCGTGCCCGCAAGCCAAACTGCTTGGCCAGCACCACGATACTCCGTCCCTCCGGGGTCTCGTCCGGGAGGGATGCGAGCTGGGCTCGGTCGGCCAGATAGGCGACGGTGATGCCTGGGGCTGGGATGAACTCCACGGCGTGACGGTTGCCCAGTGTGATGGTCCCGGTCTTGTCGAGCAGGAGGGTGTTGACGTCCCCAGCCGCCTCGACCGCCCGCCCGCTCATGGCGATGACGTTGTGCTGGATCATCCGGTCCATCCCCGCGATCCCGATGGCCGAGAGCAAGCCGCCGATGGTTGTGGGAATGAGGCACACCAGGAGGGAAACGAGAATCGGGATCGAGACCGCCCCCCCCGAGTACACGGCAAGGGGCTGGAGGGTAACGACCGCGAGCAGGAAGATGATGGTAAGGCCCGACAGCAGAATGATCAGTGCGATTTCGTTAGGGGTCTTTTGACGCTTCGCGCCTTCCACCAGCGAGATCATCCGGTCGACGAACGTCTCACCTGGGTTCGCGGTGATCCGTACGATGAGGTAGTCCGACAGCACCCTGGTCCCGCCGGTCACTCCGACCGGTCTCCACCGGACTCGCGGATGACTGGTGCGGATTCGCCGGTGATGGCGGATTCGTCCACAGACGCCACGCCTTCGATCACCTCTCCATCTCCTGGAATGACGTCGTTGGGAAGACAGAGTACAACGTCGCCACGTCGGAGCCGGTCAGCGGGCACGACCTCCGTCGATTCGCGGTTTGCGGGGTCGGCCAAGCGCCGAGCGCCGGTCAGGGTACGA
>DATBCM010000471.1:0-2111 GCA_036270455.1 Gemmatimonadales bacterium
GTGGGACGCTCCGCCGACGGACGGAGTTCCAATCGTCCGCGGAGAGTCCCACACCCCCACCGCCCCACGCCTGTCGATTTTCTGGCTTGACAACTTCGTGAAAATGTAACCGATTACATTCTCGAGCGATCATTGATGACCACGATCAAGGACGTCGCCCGGGCAGCCGGGGTCTCGGTCGCAACGGTCTCCCGCGTTCACAACGGGAGCCCGCTGGTCACGGAAGCGACCCGCCGTCGCGTCCGCAAAGTCGCGGTGCGACTCGGCTACTCCCCCCACGCCGCCGCCCGCTCCCTCTCGAGCAAGAAAACCAACGTCATCGGCGTCCTCCTCCCCGACCTCTACGGCGAGTTCTACTCGGAGCTCATCCGGGGCGTCGATCAATGCGCCCAGCAACGCGGCTTTCACCTGCTGGTCGCGAGCTCGCACAACGAGCGCGCCGAAATCGCGGCGGCCGTCCAGTCGATGCGGGGGCGCGTGGATGGCCTGATCGTGATGTCCCCCGCACCCGGGGCCCACCGCCCCGTCAAAGACCTCCCCGCCACGTTCCCCGTTCTGCTCCTCGGCGCCGCCAGCCCCGGCTTCGACTCGATCGCCATCGCCAACGAAGCGGGCGCCCGGGAAATGGTCCAGCATCTCATCGCCAAGGGCCACCGCCGCATCGCGATGATCCTCGGGCCCAAGGAGAACCAGGACGCCGCCGAGCGCTTCGAGGGCTACCAGGGGGCGCTGGGGGAGGCAGGGATAGAGGAGGACGCCGCGCTGCACGTCACGGGGGACTTCACCGACACCTCGGGCTACCACGCCGCCCGCGCGATTCTCAATACCAGTCCCCGCGCCACCGCGATCTTCGCCGGCAACGACGCCATGGCGGTCGGCGCGCTCGGCGCCCTGCGGGAAGCCGGCGTGCGCGTTCCTGAAGACATGGCCGTCGCTGGATTCGACGACATCCCGATGTCCCGCTACACCCACCCCCCGCTCTCCACGGTGCGCGTCGACATCGCTGGGTTGGGCGAGCGGGCGGCGGTCCGGCTGTTCGAAGCGGTGGCGAACCACCGCCGTCATCGTGCCCGGCGCGAAGTCGTGCCGGGGCAGCTCATTCTCCGCGCGTCAACCGATTCACCGTAACAGGAGGGAGTTCCCTATGTCCCGTCTCACCTCGTTGAGACACCTCGGCGCGTCGCTGTTGGCGGCGGCGCTCCTGGTCGTCGCGGCCGCGCCCCCGGCCGCGGCCCAGACCACGACCGGAACCATTCGGGGATATGTGCACGACTCGAGCGGCGCGCCGTTCGGTGGCGCGATGGTCGAGGCGAAGAACGTGGGGACCAGCGCCCTGCGCACGACCACGTCCAACCCGGATGGGTCCTATGTACTGGCGGGCCTGGTGCCGGCGGTCTACGACCTGACCGTGCGCCACATTGGATCGGCGCCCTCCACCCGACGGGTCGTCGTGCAGATCGGCTCGACGACGCTCGCGGACGTCATCCCGACCGCCCAGGCGGTAGAGGTGGCGGGCGTGAACGTCCTTGCGGCGGCTCCGACCTTCGACCTGAAGACATCCGAAGTGGCGACCAACATTTCGACCCAGCAGATGCAGCAGCTGCCCACGCAGAGCCGGAATTTCCTGGACTTCGCGCAGCTGGCACCGGGGGTGCAAGTCACCGAAGACGTCATCACTGTCGGCAACCGCGTCACGAGTCGGAACGTGTCCGCGGGCGGTGGGTCCCCGAATCAGACCAACGTGTTCATCGACGGCGCCAGCTTGAAGAACGATCTGACGGGCGGCGGGATCGCCGGGCAGGACGCGAGCCGCGGGAACCCGTTCCCGCAGAACGCAATTCAGGAATACCGGGTGATCACGCAGAACTTCAAAGCCGAGTATCAGCAGGCGGGAACGGCGATCATCAACGCCACCACCAAGTCCGGCACCAACGAGTGGCACGGCACGGCGCAGTTCCAGTACAGCGACAAGGGGTTCTTCGCACTCGATTCCTTCCAGATCGCGCTGAAGAATCAGAACCCCGCGACCTTCGCGAAGCCGGACTTCAGCCGGTCACTCCCCTCCGTCAGCATCGGTGGACCGTTGATGCGCGACAAGCTGTTCTTCTTCG
>DATBCM010000472.1:0-2825 GCA_036270455.1 Gemmatimonadales bacterium
CCCCTTCTTCACGGGATCCTCGTGGACCGCGTTCACCACCTCGTTATCCGGGATCCCGCTCACGGTCTCGACCCACGTCCTCCCGCCATCCCGCGTGCGATAGATGTGCGGATGCAAGTCGTCCAACCGGAACCGGTTCACCGCCGCGTAAGCCTCCGCCGTGTCGCGGTGTGAGGCCTCCAGCAGCGATACCTTGCTCCAGGGCGTGAGTGCGGAGGGGGTCACGTTGGTCCAGTGCGCGCCGCCGTCATGGGTCACCCAGATCAACCCGTCGTCCGTTCCCGCCCAGAGCAGAGCGAGCTTCTGGAACGAGGGTGCCAGGGTGTAGATCACCCCGCGGTGCAGTCCGTGCTGCGGGTCCTGTCCCGCGAACGCCCGGATCACGGACGGCGTGTCGGACGCGGTCCGCGTCAGATCGGGGCTGATCACCTGCCAGTGATCCCCGCCGTCCCGGGTCTTGAACAGCACGTTCGAGCCGAGATACAGCGTGTGGAGATCGATGGGCGAAAAGAGCACCGGCATGGTCCGCACCCAGCGGTACTTTCCGGAGCGCACCGCTTCGGGTGACACGTCCTGCACCTGCCCCGTGCGCCAGTCGTAACGGCTGAGCTTCCCGCCATACACGAGATTCGGATTCAGCGGGTCCGCCGCCACATACCCATACTCCTCGGCGCCTACGGGATGCCAATCGCGGAAATTGATCTCCCCGTCGTTCCCCCGGCTCCAGATCCCTGCCGAGCCGCTCTCCTGCTGGCCGCCGTAGACCCGATAGGGGAACGCGTTGTCAGTCGAGACGTGATAGAACTGCGCCGTCGGCTGGTTGAACCAGCTCGACCAGGTCCGCCCGTCGTTCTCCGTGATGATGGCCCCCTGGTCGCCGGCCAGAAGGATGATGTTCGGATCGTCGGGGTTGATCCACAGGCGATGGTAGTCGTCGCCACCCGGAGCCCCGCGCCATCCGGTGAAGGTCGCCCCGCCATCGGTAGACTTCCACGTGACCACGTTGGCGATGTAGACGATGTCCGCGTTCTTGGGATTCACCTTCACTTCATTGAAGTCGCCGTCGCGCCCCCAGATCCGCGGATCGGCGTCCCGCACGTGCCAATGCTCACCCCCGTCGTCGGAGCGATAGAGCGCACCGCCCGAGTCCGCGCCGATGACGGCGTACATCCGTGCCGGCTCCGACGGCGACACCCCGAGCCCGATGCGCCCCAAGCCCTGCGCGGCGCCGGGAAGCCCGGCGGTGATCTGTCGCCAGGTCGTGCCGCCGTCGGTCGATTTGTAGAGCCCGTTGTTCGCCGAGAGCACGAACGACCCGCCGATCTCCCAGGGCGCCTGCCGCCCCGACCAGAGCGTAGCAAAGACAGTCTGGGGATTCGACGGATCGAACGCCACGTCGAACGCACCCGTGTTTTCGTCCCGGTAGAGAACCTTCTCCCAGGTCTTCCCGCCGTCGGTCGACCGGAAGACGCCCCGCTCGGTGTTCGGGCCATACGGGTGACCGAGCACCGCGGCGAACACCCGGTTGGGGTCGCGCGGATCCACGATCACCGCAGGAATCTGCTGGCCGTCCCGCAGACCCAGATGCATCCAGGTCGCGCCGCCATCGGTCGACTTGTAGATGCCGTCCCCGACGGAGAGATCAGGCCGCTGCAGCCCTTCCCCGCTGCCCACGTAGATGGTGCCGGGGTCCGACGGCGCCACCGCCACCGCGCCGATCGACCCCGTCGACTCGGCGTCGAACACCGGCATCCAGGTACGGCCGGCATCGTCCGTCTTCCACACGCCGCCGTTGTTCACGCCGATGAAAAACGTATTGGGAGACCCTGGCACGCCCGTGGCGCCGACCGTCCGCCCGCCCCGGAATGGACCGATCGAGCGCCAGTGCAGTCCGCCGAAGAGTGATGCCGGGTACTGCTGGGCACCCAGCGAGGCGGGGAGCACGGCGAGCAAGAGCGCGAACGATCTCACGTCGAACCTCCGAGGGAACTGGCCGCGGCCCGGAAGCGCCCGCCGTCGAGCAGACGTCCGGCCGATTGATTGGGGACAGCCATCATGCCGCCCGCGTCCATGCTGAGCTTGATCACGTCAGCGTTCCGCCCGAACCAGCGCGCCGAGGGCTCGAGGTCGGACGGGTAGGCGAACTGCGCGAGACTGGCGACCGCGAGCGGCGCCTGCGAGCCGATCCCTGACTCCGGCATCGTTCCCGCCCAGAGCTTCGCGCCGTACTCCTTCGCCACAGCGTAGATCCGGCAGAACTCGGTAAGCCCGCCCATACGGTGCACCTTG
Organism: Gemmatimonadales bacterium; assembly: GCA_036270455.1. Taxonomy (GTDB): domain Bacteria; phylum Gemmatimonadota; class Gemmatimonadetes; order Gemmatimonadales; family GWC2-71-9; genus 40CM-2-70-7. The sequence goes on from DATBCM010000472.1 coordinate 2,290, forward strand.
ATGTTCCACACCTTCGGCCCGCCGAGGGCGACGACCTGTTTCGCGTGGCTCACACTGCGCAGGGTCTCGTCGAGACAGACGGCGGTCTTCAGCGTGCGGGACAATTCGGCGTGGCCCACCAGCTCGTCGGGGGCCAGCGGCTGCTCGATATAGAGGAGGCCCGCGTCGTCGAGCGCGCGCAGGGCCCGCTCGTCCTCGGGCCAACGATAGGCGCCGTTCGCGTCCACCGTGAGGGGGAGATCGACGCCGGACATCCCGGCGCGCGCGGCGCTCACCGCTTCCGCGTCCCATCCCGGCGCGACTTTGATCTTCACCCTCCGGTATCCGCGGCCCACCGCCTCATAGACCCGGGCGGTCAGGGTGCCGAGCTGGCGGTCCTCCGGGATGCCGAGCGCGACACCGCACGGAATGGACGCGGCCGGGGTCTCGCCGAGTCGGTCGCCGAGGAGGTGCGCGAGCCCAACGCCGCGGGCGTGCGCCGCGAGGTCCCAGGCGGCGGTCTCCACGCCTGCGCGGGCGAAGGGATTCCCGCGAAC
>DATBCM010000473.1:0-2720 GCA_036270455.1 Gemmatimonadales bacterium
CCCCGACGATCGGGTGGCCGGGTATCTGGTCGCCCGGCAGATGGCGGATGAGGGCGAAATCCTGAACATCGGCGTGGACCCGAAGTGGCGGCGATGTGGTGTCGGGAGGATACTGGTGTCCGCTGGGTTGAGTCACCTGCACGCGCTCGGCGCGCGACAGGTCTTCCTCGAGGTCCGTGAATCGAACGTCGCGGCGCGCGCGCTGTATGAGAGATTCGCGTTCACTGAGGTGTCGCGGCGCGCGAAGTACTACCGACGGCCGGTGGAGGATGCCATCCTCCTGCGCGCCGCCATTCCGGCAGGAGGGGACTCTCAATAAAATGGTCAAAAGTGGCGTATCTTTGATTGACAGAATAACTTGCGATTCATATACTGTGCGGGAATCCTTGGGACCAGCCCGCCTTATGTACCGGAGGTAGGTGTGAGCCGCAGTCTGAATAAAGTCATACTGATTGGGAACTTAGGGGCTGACCCAGAGATCCGGACGACGAACAATGGCTCCAAGGTCGCGACGGTGTCGCTGGCGACGGGGCGGCAGTGGACGGGGCAGGGCGGGGACAAGCAGGAGAAGACCGAGTGGCACCGGGTCGTCATGTGGAACAACAAGGGCGGCAACGGACTCGCGGACCTCGCCGAAAAGTTCATGAAGAAGGGTGACCGGATTTACGTTGAGGGGCGGATCGAGTACCGGACTTGGGAAGACCGGGAGAAGCAGACCCGGTATACCACTGAGATCATCGCGCGGGAAGTGATGCTGCTCTCGCCCAAGGGTGGCGCGGAGGGCGGCGATTTCTCGAGAGCCAAGGCGCCCGCCAAGGCGGGAGCTGAGGGGAAACCGGAGTCGCTGGACTCGTTCCCGGAGGCGTTGGATGCGGAGGATGACGATCTCCCGTTCTAGTCGAATCCTGGCCGTCCTTCTGGCCGTCCCGCTCCTGGGCGCGCGGCTCGGCGCCCAGGACACGACGAAAGCCAAGCCGGCTCCCGTCGACACTACCAAGGCGCACCCCGCCGATACCGCGTCCAGCCTCCTCCAGCAGCAGGCGACCGGCGACACGCACGTCGTGGCCAAGGGCGAGACGCTTTGGTCCATCGCGCGCCTCTATTTCAACGATCCACTGCTCTGGCCCGAGATCTACCGGCTGAACACCGCGTCGGTGGAAGATCCGCACTGGATCTATCCCGGGCAGGTCCTGCAGGTCAACGGCGACACGACCACGATGGTGGCGCAGGCCGACACGACGCACGTAGTCGCGCAGACGCCGACGCCGACCGACACGGTCCACGCCGACACGGTGAAGGCGGACACGGCGCACGCCGTCGTCGACACGACGCCCAAGCTCGACACCACGGCGGTATCCGCCGCCGCGTCGGCGGATACCGCCGCCCCGCCCCCTCCGCCGGAGCCGGTCGGGAACGCGTATGAAACGATCTTCGACCACCCAATCACGCCCAAGCAGCAGATCGAGAACCAGCTGCGCGCCTATCTCCATCAGCCCTACCGTCCCGTGCGGCCCGGCGAGTTCTACTCCTCGGGATGGCTCACGGAGGGGGAGGATCTGCCGTGGGGTCGGGTGCTCGGCAACACCGAGCGGCCGGCCATCACCCGTCTCTCGCAGGTGACCGTGGCGGGCCAGTTCGAGGAAGTCGCCATCACTCCGCCGGGGAACGCCAGCTATCACATCGGTGACTCCCTGCTACTGGCGCGGCGTGACCGCGACGTTTCGGGGTGGGGAGACGTCGTCATCCCGGTCGGCATTGCGCGCGTGACGGTGGTGCAGCCCAAGCAGGTCCTGGCCACGGTGATCCAGCAATATGGCCGGGTGCACTCGGGCTCCCTGGCCCTCCCGCTCGAGCCGTTCCGGAATCCGGGCGAAAGCCGGCCGGCCGCGGTGACGCAGGGTCTCCAGGGCGCAATAGTTGCACAGCGGGATCTCCAGCCCCTGGCGGGGACGCAGACCATCTATTTCCTGGACAAGGGGCGCTCCGACGGCGTCACCCCGGGCGATATTTTCGAGGCCTTCCGCCCCGCCACGGGCGAAATGGGGACGGCGTCCGAGCAGGTGCTGGTGGAGTTCCTGATCGTGCACACCCGAGAGCACTCCTCGTCGGCCCTGGTGATCGGCATCTCGCAACCCAACATCAAGGCCGGGACCAGGGTCCGCCTGGTCCGGAAGATGCCCTCCTGATCCGTCGCCGGACCTCACCGTTTCGGTCCGGCGCCGTCTCGCAAGTCCTTCGGCTCCCGAGTCCCGCCACCGGGCGCGATATCGCCGCGCCCCAGGCCGCGGCGCACCCGGATCTCAACTAAGGAACGCAATCGATCATGTCTCGACGGGTTTTGGTGACAGGTGGCGCGGGCTTCATCGGCTCCCACGTGGCGGACGCCCATCTCGCCGCCGGTGATGACGTCACGATCCTCGACAACCTCTCCAGTGGCCGACGCGAAAACCTGCCCGCCAAGGCCACGTTCGTGGAGGCGGATGTCCGGTCCCCGGAGGCCCGCGAGCTCCTGGCCACGGGCGGCTTCACCGTCCTGAACCATCATGCGGCGCAGATGGATGTGCGGCGCTCGGTCGAGGACCCCGTGTTCGATGCGGGTGTGAACATCGTCGGGCTCCTGAACCTGCTCGAGGGGGCGCGGGCGGGCGGGGTCAAGCGGGTGGTGTTCGCCTCTTCCGGAGGCACGGTCTACGGGGAAGGGGAGAAACTGCCGTTCTCCG
>DATBCM010000474.1:0-5009 GCA_036270455.1 Gemmatimonadales bacterium
GCGCGGGTAGGCTTGCGCCTTCGCGGCGAGCCCCACCTGCGTGAGCACGCGCATCACCCGTACCTCGATGCCCGCGCGCCGCGCGCCCGTGACCTGCAGCGCGAACCCGACGTTCTCTTCCGCGGTGCGGTCCTCCAGCAGGCGGAAATCCTGGAACACGATGCCGAGGCGGCGGCGGAGGTGCGGCACCTGGCGCGGGGGCATGTCGGCGAGGTTGAATCCCGACACCCGCACCTCACCCTCGGTGGCCCGCTCCTCGGCGTAGATCAGCTTGAGGATGGTGGATTTCCCGGCGCCGGAATGGCCGGTGAGGAAGGCGAACTCGCCCTTCGCGACGTGGAAGGTCGCGTCCTTGAGCGCCAGCCCGCCCTTGGGGTAGGCCTTGAAGACGTTCGTGAACTTGATCACTACAGCTGGGCCAGCGACTGCGCGAAGTCGCCGATCAGGTCGTCCGCGTCCTCCAGGCCGAGGGAGAACCGCAGGAAGCCGTCGGGAATGCCGGCCTTGGCGCGCTCGTCGGCGCCGAGCGACGCGTGCGACGTGAGGCGGGGTTCGGAGACCAGGGTTTCGCAGCCGCCCAGGGAGGGTGCGTGGGCGGCGATGGTCAGGCCGCGCAGGAACCGCTCGGCGGCGCGCACGCCGCCCTTGAGCTCGATCCCCAGCATGCCCCCGAAGCCCGGCATCGTCTGCTTCGCCGATTGGTGGTCGGGATGCGAGGGGAGTCCGGGATAGTGCACCGCCGCGATCGCCTTGTGCTTGGCGCACCACTCGGCCACCTGCTGGCCGTTCCGGTTGTGGCGCTCCATCCGGACCGAGAGGGTCTTCATCCCGCGCTCGATGAGCCACGCGGCCATGGGGTCCAGGGCCTGCCCGTAGACCCACATCAGCTTCCGGACCTCATCGACCACCGCCTCGGTGCCGGCGATGGCGCCGGCGATGACGTCGGTGTGCCCGTTCAGATACTTGGTCGCGCTGTGGATCACGACATCGGCGCCATGCTCGAGCGGGCGGAAGTTGATCGGGGAGGCGAAGGTCGAGTCCACCAGGAGGGCCAGCCCCTCGGCCTTGCACAGGGTGCCGATGGAGTCGATGTCGAGCACCCGCATCACCGGGTTGGTGGGCGTCTCCACGAACACGGCGCGGGTGTTCTTCTTGAGGGCGCGCTTCCAGGAACGGGACTCGACGGGATTCACGAACGACACCTCGATGCTCAGTCGTCCGAACTCCTGCGTGAACAGCCGGTAGACGCCGCCGTAGATCCACTCGGAGGAGAGCAGGTGGTCGCCGGGGCGGAGGATGGCCAGGTGCGCCAGCGCGGCCGCCCCCATGCCCGAGGCCACGAAAATCGCGGCTTCGGCTCCCTCCAGCAGCGCCAGGCGCTTGGCGATCGCGATCTGATTCGGATTGTTCCCGTACCGGGTGTACAGGACTTCCTGGGTGGAGCCGATCGGGTTGGTGAAGGTGCTGCTCTGGTAAATCGGCGTGGTCACCGGCGTCCAATCGGGGCGCGGCTCCGGGGAGCCGTGGATCGCGTGGGTCGACAGACCCAACCGGCGGCGGCTCACGCGGCCGTCAACGCGAGGCTGCCTCCGGCGGTGCGCTCCGCCAGCCGGCGCTCCAGGAGTCGCTCGCAGACGACCTCGGCGGCCTCCGGCGGGCCCAGCACTTCCAGCAGCGTCCCCGTCTGGATCACCACGGCCAGGCCATGTCCCTGGAGGACGGGCTCGATGGCCAGGCGATGCGCGTCGGTGATGCCCTGGAGGAGGAGGACCTGCACGCTCCGGAGCAGCTTGGCGACGATCTCGTCGGCGCAGGAGTAGTCGATGCAGCGGACCCCGGAGAAGTCCATCGAGGCCACGGGGGCGTCGGCGATGGCGCGCTCGATGCGCTCGCGCACGGCCCGTCCGGTGGGGCGGGTGACCAGGTCGGCGTAGGGGCCGGGCACGGATTCCTGCAACACGGCGTGCACGTCGATCGGTGCGATCACGATGTGGCGGACCCCTGCTCAGGAATGATCAACAGCACTTGCGAACCCGGAAAGGCACTCAATCCCTCGGTGAGCGGTGCATCGTCGTCCCACGACGGCGCGATGGCAATGCGGGCGGTGCCGCTCCGGATCGCGATCTTGCCGTCCCAGCGGCCCAGATAACTCCGGATGCCCTTCAGCCCCTGACCGCGGCCCGGATCCCGGAACCGGCTCGTGCCCTGGATCAGCGCCGCTTCGAGCGCCGCGCCGTCCCCCCACCGGTCCCCGAACCGTTTCGCCTGCGTGGGCTCCAGGGTATGCCGGAACCCGACGCCCGCGTCTCCCACGGCGATCACGACCACTTTCTTGGACAACCGCCGCTTCCACTCATAGCGCTGCACCGCGACCCAACCGCCGGTGCCCGCATGTTCTACAATATTCTGGCACGCCTCCGAAAGCGCCATAGCGAAGCCCACGGTCGCCTTGGGATCGATGCCGAGTTGCGACGTGAGGATGGCGGTGGCCCGCTGCTGGATGTGACTGACCACCTGATGCACGTCCTCGGCGGCGCGCACCGCGGTGACCGGGAGCAGGACGTCGCTCTCCTCCGCCGGCTTCAGCTTCGGCACCTTGCCGTGAATCTCGAACAGGGTCGCGGCCTGCTGAAAAAATCCCGCGCGCGTCCAGTAGCTGAGCACGCGCGGATTGGCGGGAATGGTGAGGAGCGGACGCTCACGCCCGGCGCCCTGCACGGCCTGTCCCGCGACGAGCAACGCCACGAAGCCGTACGGCGACGCCCACTCCGTCGCATGCGCGTCGAAGAGCAACCGCTCGCCTCCCGCCGCGCCCTGCGCGAACGACGCGGCGAAGTGCTCGAAGGTGCGGTCGTCGAACTGCTGCGGGACGTCCACCAGCCGCGTCATACGCCCGCCAGCTTTCCGAGGAGATGATCCCGCAGTCCGGTGGCGCCGCGGAAGGAGACGTTGCGCGCGGCCCGGCGCGCCGCGAGCAGCAGCGCCGCCTCCACGTCCGCACCCTGCACCAGCGCCGCCGCGGCCGTCGCGCCGAACACGTCGCCGCATCCGGTGGGATCGCCGTCCGCGAACGACGCCGCGCCCGTCTCGCCGGTCGAGACCCGGGCCGTACGCACCGGTGTGCCGGTGAAGTACGCGGCGCCGCGCCGGCCCAGCGTCACGCACAGCACGCCCGTGCCCGAGGCGAGCGCGCCAGCCGCTACCGCGAGGGGATCGGGACCGAGCTGGCTCATCTCTTCTTCATTGAGCTGGACCGCGTCGAAGCACCCGAACCATCCCGGTCCATCCACCAAGGGCTGGAGCGTCCGCAAGCCGTTCGCGTCCTTGGCGAGAAAGAGACTGTGCAGATCGGCGTAGATGAACTTCGAGAATCCGCGGCGCAGCATCCGCGCGGTGTCGAGGCTCATCTCGAAGCCCGAGATGAAATTGACGTACAGGGCATCCAGGTCTCCCACCATGGGGCCCAGCTCTTCCCACGCCCACCCCGGCACGCCGCCCGACATCAGCTCGCAGCGGCGCTCCGTCGTCTCGTAGCGCAGCGTCACGCGGTTGTTCCCCTCGGGCACCAGGACGAACCGCGCCCCGCGAGCCACGTGGCGGAGAGTCCGCAGGAATTGCTCCGCCGGAAGGGCGAGATCGCGTCCGACCTTGATCAGGGGCACGATCTCCCAACCCTCAGCGAGCGCCGCGTCGAGTCCCGCCAGGGCGTACGCGATCCCGCCCCATTCCTCGATCGCGGGTTGGGCGGGGTCGCGCCCGTAGATCGTGTCCCAGACCATGGCGCCGACCACGCCGATCCGTTTCACGTTCCCCTCCGGTGTCCCAGGTGCTTGTCGATGAACGCCGCGGCGGCGCCGTACACGCCGGCGGTGCCCGGCAGCTCGCCGGGGACGATCCGGCAGGCCTTGACCGCGTCCTTGAACGCACGCCGGTGCACTTCGCGTTGCAGCGGATCGAACAGCCGGCTGCCGGCGAGCGTCACGCCGCCGCAGATGACGACCACGTCCGGGTTGAAGATGTTGATGATGTTGGCGACCCCGGCGCCCAGGAGCTTGGCGGTGTCGTTGACGACTTCCTGCGCGTACTGGTCGCCGTCATGCGCGGCCTGGTACACCACCTGCGCGGTGAGTTTGGACAAGTCGCCGGCCACGTATTTGGCGAGCGTGGTCTCCACGCCCGACTCGATGCCTTCGGCCGCCCGCGCGGCGATGGCGGGTCCCGACGCGTAGGCCTCGAGGCAGCCGTAGTTGCCGCACTTGCACCGGCGCCCGGTGGGGTCGATGGTCGTGTGGCCGATCTCGCCCGCGACGTCAGAGGCGCCGTGGTAGATCTTGCCGTCCAGCACGATGCCCCCGCCGATGCCCGTGCCGATGGTGAGTCCGACCACGGCCTTCGCGCCCCGGGCCGCACCGCGCCACCACTCACCATAGATGGCGCAGTTGGCGTCGTTGTCGAGCTCGGCCGGGAGACCGGTCACCTGCGTCACCCGGTCCCGCAGCGGGAAGTTGGTCCAGCCCAGGTTGGGCGTGAACAGGACGATGCCCCGGTGGGTGTCCAGCGGACCGGGGGAGCCGATCCCGACGCCCACGATGTCTTTGCCCTTCGCGGCCGACGTGGAGTGTTTGACCAGCCGGCCGATGCGCGCCAGGACGGCGTCGGCACCCTCTTCGGAATGGGTCGGCTCCACCACCTCACCGAGCAGCTCCGACCCGTCCTCGGCCACCGTGCCGACGACCAGGTTCGTCCCCCCGATATCAATCCCGACGACGTAGCGCACCGGTCTCCTCGATCGCGGCGATCACCCGTTCCACGGAAAGATCCCGCATGCAGCGATGATGTCCCAGGGGGCACTCGGCCGGCCCGTGCTTCGAACAGGGTCGGCACGCCAGGTCCGCCACTTCCACGACGCGGTCCCCCGGGTGCAACGGTCCGAACCCGAATGACGACAGCGTGGGACCGAAGATCGCCACGGTCGGTGTGCCGACCGCCTGGGCGAAGTGCAGGGGCGC
>DATBCM010000475.1:0-5716 GCA_036270455.1 Gemmatimonadales bacterium
CGCGCGTACTACGGAGTCGACGCCGGCGTGGGTCTCAGGCCCCAAGGGCAGGTCCGGTTCCTCGCGGTGGTCGGCGCCGGCACCCGCGAGGGTCGCCCCGCGGGACATGTCGGAGGCGAAGCGCAATTTCTCATCCTGCCGGCGGCGCGGAGCGGAATCTCTCCCTACGTGGGGATGGGGGTCTCCTGCCTCATGGTCGACTCGCGGCACGCCTTCGGCGCGCTGACCCTCACCGCGGGGATGGAAGGGGCGGAGGGCAATCCCTTCGGCTGGTATGTGGAAGGCGGCGCATCCGGCGGCGCCCGGCTGGCACTGGGAATCCGGTGGCGCCGGTTCCCGTCGTGGTGGCGCCAGGGTCAGTAGACGCCATAAAAAGGGCGCCCGAGGATGGCGCCCCGGCAACACCCGCTACGTGTTGCTCAGGTACTCGCGACGGCAGTCGCCGCGCGGGCAACCACCGGCTTGCAATACCGCTCTCCCAGGACGCGCAACTGCGTCATCTCTTCCTCGCTCAGATCCCCGTAACGGTCACCGAGATACAGCATGGTGTCGTCGAACCACTCCTTCTGATGCTCGGAAGTGGCTTCGAGAACGCCGCAGCGGAGGATGTGGGAGAACAGTTCGTCACGAGCCTGCTCAAAGCTCGTCGGGGTCGGGGGGGCTTTCCGGGTGTCGGTACGAGACTTGGCCATTCGGGGCTGCTCCTCTCGGGGTCAGGGCTGTCAACAGCGGCGGCAATCTAATGAAGGAGGCAGGACGAAGCAAACCGGAACCCCGCCCTGACCCCCAAGAGTGTATAATCCCGTGGGATGTCTGATCACGACGAGACCTATGGCCCTGAGCGGGCGGAGCGCCTGGCGGCCCTCCTGCGGGCCCTGGCGGCACGGATTGCGGAGCTGGACCGCACGGGGCGCCTCCTGGAGTCGGCCCCGGAGCTGCAGGAGCTCCTCGGGAATGCCCGGAGCGAGCTGTTTCATTACGAAGTCCGGTCCACCTACGACACCCCGGAAGTGGCCGAGAGCCGGCGGATCGTGGAGGAAGCGGAGCGGCGGTTTTCAGAGCTCCGGTTCGACACGCCGGACGACGAGGACGATCAACCCTGGCGGAGGTCGGATTGAAGCGGTTCTACGGGCTTCTGGCGGTCGTGGCCATTGCGGCTATCGCGTTCCTCATCTACTCGGCCAACCAGCAGCCGACGGGCGCCGTTCCCGGGTCCTCGGCGTCCACCGCGCCGGTGAGCGCGCAGGACAGTGCCTTTCCCGGGTACATCCTCGGGTCCGATTCGGCACCCGTGAAGATCGTCGAGTTCGCCGACTACGAGTGCCCGATCTGTGCGTTGTTCGCGACCGTCCAGTTCCCCACCATCCGGGAACAGCTCATCAAGACCGGCAAGGTGCAGTGGATCCTGCGCGACTACCCCCTGCCGCCGACGACGCACCGCTGGTCCCACCTCGCCGCCAACGCGGTGGCCTGCGCGTCGGAGCAGGGGAAGGCGTGGGACATGATCGACGCGATGTTCGACCATCACGACTGGGCCCTGCAGAGCAGCAATCCGACTTCGGTGTTCCGGGGGCTGGCGCAGGGAGTCGGGGTCAACCCGACGACCTGGGACGCGTGCGTCTCCGCCGACCGCTACGCCGGGCGGATCCAGGCCTCGGTGAGCCGGGGTGACGCGTTGGGGGTCGGCGGCACGCCCACGTTCTTCATCGACAGGAAGGAAGTGGCGGGCACCGACCGTTCGTCGGACCGCTTCCAGCATCTCGCGGACAGCATCATCGCCGCACACCCCAAGAAAAAGAAATGAGCCTGCACCGTCAAACGGTCGCGGTCCTGGCGCTGGTCGGGATCGCGATCGCGACGTACTTGTGGCTGCACGCCATCGGGGTCGTCGGCGCGTTGAAATGCGGCACCGGCGGCTGTGAGATCGTGCAGGCCTCCACCTACGCGCGACTGCTCGGCATCCCGGTGGCGTTCTACGGCGTGGTCGGGTACGTCGCCCTGTTCGGTCTGAGCGTCGCGGCCTCTCAGCCCGCGCTGGTCTCCCGCCGCTGGCCCACGCGCTGGCTCGTGGCGCTCTCGGGGACGGGCCTCGCCTTCACGCTCTATCTCACGTCCCTCGAGATGTTCGTGATTCACGCCTGGTGCCGGTGGTGCCTCGCGTCCGCCGCCGTCATCACGGCGATCTTCGTGACCTCCCTGGCGGGTTTCTTCCGGAAGTCCTGAGTCACCCTCCATGACCCTCTGGCGCAGCGCCAAGCGCGTGCTGGTCGGTCGCCCCCTCGAAACGCTGCACCTCGAGTCGGAGCGGCTGTCGAAAGCGACCGGCCTCGCCGTCCTGTCGTCCGACGCGCTCTCCTCCGTGGCCTACGCTGCCGAGGCCATGCTCCTGGTGCTGATGACCGCCGGGGCGGCGGGCGTCGGCCAGGGTCTCCTGGTGGCGGGGTTCATTCTCCTCCTCCTCGCGATCGTGGTGGTGAGCTACCGCCAGACGGTGTTCGCGTACCCGCAGGGCGGGGGCGCGTATTTCGTCGCCAAGGAGAACCTGGGTACCGGCTTCGGCCTGGTGGCTGCCGCGGCCCTGCTCGTCGACTACACCCTCACCGTCACCGTGTCGGTCGCGGCGGGCGTCGCGGCCATCACGTCGGCGTTCCCGGCGACGACGCCGCATGCGGTCGCCATCGGCATCGGCGCCATCGCGCTGGTGGCTCTCGGCAATCTCCGGGGCCTGCGCGAATCGGGGATGATCTTCTCGGTGCCGACGTACTTCTTCATCGTCATGTTCGCCGTGATGCTGCTGGTGGATGTGGTCCACCCGTTCGGCACGTTCACGGCGGCCGCGTTACCCGCGAGCACCGGCACCGCGGTCACGCTGTGGCTCCTCGTCAAGGCCTTCGCCTCCGGGTGCTCGGCACTCACCGGCGTGGAGGCGATTTCGAACGGCATTCCGGCGTTCCGTAAGCCCGAATCGAAGAACGCCGCCGCCGTGATGATCTGGATGGGCGTGATTCTCGGCGTCTTCTTCGCGGGATCGACCATCATCGCGCACCGGTTCGGAGTGGTCCCGGTGGGCGACCAGACCGTCATCTCGCAGCTCGCGCATGGGGCGTTCGGCAGCGGGCCGCTGTACTTCGGGGTGCAGTTCTCCACCGCCCTGATCCTCGTGCTCGCGGCCAACACCGCGTTCGCGGACTTCCCCCGGCTGGCGTCGATCCTCGCGACCGACGGCTATCTGCCCCGGCAGCTGGCGAGCCGGGGGGATCGCCTGGTCTTCTCGAACGGAATCCTCATGCTGGCGCTCGTCGCGGGCGTCCTGCTCGAGGTCTTCGGCGGCAACACCAACGCCCTGATCCACTTGTACGCCGTCGGCGTCTTCATCTCGTTCACGCTGTCGCAGGCGGGGATGGTGCGCCGGTCCCTCAAGGCGGGCGAGCGCCGGGTGGGGCGCCTGGTGGCGTCGTCCCTCGGCGCGTGCGCCACTGCTGTGGTGGTGGTGATCGAGCTCGTCACCAAGTTCACCGAAGGGGCCTGGATCTCGGCCCTGTTGATCGTGGCGCTGGTCTTCCTGTTCCTCGCCATCAACCGGCACTACCGGTTCTACGCCCGCCAGCTCTCGACCGAGGCCTGGCAGCCGTCGTGGCCGGAGAAGCACTTCGTGGTGGTGCCCGTCGCCGGCGTGTCCAGGAGCACGGCCAACGCGCTGGCGTACGCCCTGCTCCTGTCTCCCAACATCCGGGCCGTCGCGGTGGCCACGGATCCGAAGCAGGTCGCGAAGCTCCAGGACGAGTGGGATCTGTGGGATTCGGGGGTGCCGCTGGAGGTGCTGGTGTCGCCCTACCGGGCCATCGTACGCCCGCTGCTGCAGTACATCGACCAGCTGGAAGGATCCGAGAAGCCCGACTGGCTCACCGTGGTGCTGCCGGAGGTGGTGCCGGCGCGCTGGTGGCACGCCTTCCTGCACAACCAGACCGTGTACGCCATCAAAACCGCGCTACTCTTTCGCCGCAACGTGGTTGTTACAACGGTACGCCATCACCTTCGCAAGTAGTCCGACGCTCCCCGCTCCCTACTCCTTGTCCTCGTAAAGCGTCTTGAGCTTCTGCACCACGGCGGGATCGGCCAGCGTGGTCGTGTCGCCCAGCGCTCGGCCTTCGGCGATGTCCTTGAGCAGCCGGCGCATGATTTTCCCGCTCCGCGTCTTGGGCAGGTCCGCCGCGTAGATGATGTCGTCAGGCCGGGCGAGGGCGCCGATCTTCTTCGCCACGTGACCCTTCAGCTCGTCACGCAGTGCGTCGGTGGCCTCCCGGCCCTCCTTGATGGTGACGAAGGCGGCCAGCGCCTGGCCCTTGAGGTCGTGCGTGCGTCCCACCACCGCGGCTTCCGCCACGGCGGGGTGGTCCACCAGCGCGCTCTCCACCTCCATGGTGCCGATCCGGTGTCCCGCGACATTGAGCACGTCGTCCACCCGGCCCAGGATCCAGAAATAACCGTCGTCGTCGCGCTTGGCGCCGTCGCCCGGGAAGTAGGTGTTGGGCCAGCGGCTCCAGTAGACACTCCGGTAGCGCTCGTCGTCTCCCCAGATGGTCCGCAACATGCCCGGCCAGGGGCTCGTGATGGCCAGGTACCCCCCGCCGACCTTCACTTCTTTCCCGTCTCCATCCAACAGCATCGCGTCGATGCCGGGGAAGGCCACCGTGCCCGACCCGGGCTTCGTGGTGGTGATGCCGGGGAGGGGCGTGATCATGATGCCGCCGGTCTCGGTCTGCCACCAGGTGTCGACGATCGGACAGCGCTTGCCGCCGATGTTCTCGTGGTACCAGATCCAGGCCTCGGGATTGATCGGCTCCCCGACGGAGCCGAGGAGCCGCATCTTCGAGAGGTCGTGTCTGGCCGGGAGCTCCGTGCCCCACTTCATGAATGAGCGGATGGCGGTGGGCGCGGTATAGAAGACGGTGACGGCATGTTTGGCGCAGAGGGCCCAGAAGCGGTCCTTGGCCGGATGGTCCGGAGCCCCCTCGTACATCAGCTCGGTGACGCCGACCGCCAGGGGGCCGTACACGACGTACGAATGTCCGGTGACCCAGCCGACGTCAGCGGTGCACCAGAACACATCCGAGTCCTTGAGGTCGAACACCCACTTGGTGGTGGCGAAGACGTGAGTGAGGTAGCCCCCGGTGGTGTGGAGAATGCCCTTCGGCTTGCCGGTGGTCCCCGACGTATAGAGGATGTAGAGAGGATCCTCGGCGTCCATGGGTTCGGGCGCGGATTCGGTTGACTGCGATGTGACCACGGCGTCCCACCATTGATCGCGGCCCGGCTTCATGTTGACCGGTTGTCCGGTGCGCTTCAGAACGACGACGTGCTGAATGCATGGGGTGCCGGCGATCGCGTCGTCCGCGTTCTGCTTGAGGGGCACCTGGCCGCCCCGCCGGTAGCCGCCGTCCGCCGTGATCAGGACCTTGGCCTCGGCGTCGTTGATGCGGTCGCGCAGTGACTCTGACGAGAAGCCGCCGAAGACGACGGTGTGAACCGCCCCCACGCGGGCGCAGGCCAGCATGGCCACAGCCACCTCGGGAACCATCGGCATGTAGATGGCGACGCGGTCCCCTTTTCTCACACCCAGCGACTTGAGCGCGTTGGCGCAGCGGCAGACGTCTTTGAGGAGATCCCCGTACGTCAGGCGGCGCACCTCTCCGGGCTCGCCCTCCCAGATGAGCGC
>DATBCM010000476.1:0-2545 GCA_036270455.1 Gemmatimonadales bacterium
CGGCACGGTCGAGATCCGCATCCGCGGCGACGATCACGACGTTCTTCCCGCCCATCTCGGTTTGGTACCGGATATTCCGCGCCGCGGCGGCTGCGGCGACCGACGCACCGACGGCAGCCGAGCCGGTGAAGCTCACGGCCCGTACGGGAGCGGCTCCGATCAACGCCGGGCCCACCGCACTCCCGGTCCCGGGGACGACATTGAACACGCCGGCCGGCAGCCCCGCCTGGGCCGCAGTCTCCGCGAGGAGCGAAGCCATGGCGGAGGCGTCCTCGGCCGGCTTCAGGACGACCGTGTTGCCGAACGCCAACGCGGGCGCCGCTTTCCAGAGGGGAATGGCGAACGGGAAGTTCCACGGGGTGATCAGCGCGACCACGCCGAGGGGTTCGCGGAGTGTGAGCTGCAGCGCGTCGGGGGCCTGCGCGGGGATGACGTCGCCGATCTGGCGGACCGCTTCCCCGGCGTAATACCGCAGGATCACCTCGCCGCGCCCGACTTCCCCACGAGCCTCGGCAATCGGCTTGCCCACTTCCCGGCTCATGGCCTGGGCGAGGACCTCCCGCCGTCCCCCGATCACCTCCGCCCACTTGTGCAGGTGCTCGGCGCGCACGGGCCCGGGGAGGGAGTGCCAGCCGTCGAGCGCTTCCTGCGCGGCAGTCACGGCGCGGGTCGCGTCCTCGGGAGCACCCGAGGACACCTGGGCCACGACGTCGTCAGGGTTGGAAGGATTCAGATCGGGGAACGTTCCGTCCCCCGCCGAGGGAGTGAACGCACCCCGAATGAACGGCTGGATGCGGGCGGGGGCAGTACTGGCAGTCATCCCCGAAAAGCTACGTCGGCGGCTGGTTCAGCAGGAGCCAGTACAGCCCGAGCGAAGAGACCACCTTGATGAACTCCTCGAATTCGACCGGCTTGACGATGTAGCTGTTCACGCCCAGGGCGTAACACCGCGAGATATCGGGGTATTCCCGGGAGGAGGTCAGGACCACCACCGGCACCAGTTTGGTGCGCGGGTCGGCGCGCATCTGGCTCAGGACCTCGATCCCGTCCACCCGGGGGAGCTTCAGATCGAGGAGCACCACCCGGAGCATGCGGAGCGTGCTCTGGTCGGCGTGGGGTCCCCGGGCGAACAGGAAGTCCAGGGCCTCGACGCCGTCCTTCGCGTGGTGGATCCGGTTGGCGAGATTGTGCTTCTTCAGCGCCCGAAGCGTCAGCTCGGCGTCTTCGGAGCTGTCCTCGACCAGCAGGATCTCGACCTGATCCGCATCGGCCATTACGCCCCGCCTTTCGCGTCCAGAGTGAAGAAGAAGGTCGCTCCCCGGCCCGGCGCCGATTCCACCCAGACCCGGCCGCCATGACGATGGACCACCCGCTGGACCACCGCCAGTCCTACCCCCGTGCCCTCGTACTCGGACTGCGGGTGCAAGCGCTGGAAGACTTCGAACACTTTCTCCGCGTACTGCATGTCGAGCCCGATGCCGTTGTCTCGTACGGTATAGACCGTGTTGCCGTTGTCGCTCTGCGCCGCGATCTCGACGCGCGGTCCTTCCACGCCGGCGGTGAACTTGACCGCGTTGTCGATCAGCCGCTCCCACACGTGCTTGAGCAGAGCCGGATCCGCCTGCGCATCCGGCAGGTCCCCGATGCTGATCGCGACTCCGCCATCGACGCCCGCCGCCTTCCGATCCGCCACGACGCCGGTGACGAGCGTCGTCATGGCCACCGGAGAGCGCACCAGGGGTGCCCGCGACAACCGGGTCAACGACAGGAGATCGTCGATGAGACGGCCCATCCGCTCCGTGTTGACGTGGATGACGTCGAGGAGCCGCAGGCCCTCGGCATCGAGCCGCGAGGCGTGCTCCTGGGTCAGGAGGCGGGCGAACCCCGCGATGGCACGGAGGGGCGCCCGCAGGTCGTGCGACACGGTATAGCTGAAGCGTTCCAACTCGCCGTTGACGTCCTCCAGCTCCGCGACGTGCCGCTGCAGGGCCGCGTTGAGGCGGTTCACCATGTCCCGCGCGCCACGGAACTCGGTCTGGTCCAGCATCGTCGCCCGGACCCGCGAAGGGGCTCCGGACGGGTCGCGCACGAGGACGCTCGAGACCATCATCGCGATGCGGGTACCGTCCTTCCGGACGAAACGCGCCTCCCCGGTGCCGATATCCTCCCCCGCGATGAGGCGCTCGAAACGGACGCGGGCGCGGGAACGGTCCTCGGGGGCCAGCAGGTCGAACAGGTTTTTCTTCCCGACCACTTCGTCGAGCGAATAGCCGAGCCAGCGGCACTCGGTTCGGTTCATCCGGACCACCAGCCCTTCCAGGTCGAGCGTGTGGTATCCGCACGGCGCGTTCTGATAGAGGTCGTTCATCTCGTCGGAGACCTCTTCGAGCTGCGTCTCGATGGTGACCCGGGACAACGCGTCCCGCCTGGCCACGACGCCGGCGAAGACGAGGAATGCGACCGCGAGCAAGGTTCCGACCACGCTCGATCCTTGGACCCAGAACGTGGTATTCGTGACGATCCCATCCGCGCGCGCGTACCGGTC
>DATBCM010000477.1:0-7038 GCA_036270455.1 Gemmatimonadales bacterium
CATCCCACAGGACCCCCGTGGAATCGAGGTCCGCATGCGCCAGCGCGGAGTCGTACCACGCGTACCCGGCGCTGTCCCACCCCCCGCCGAAATCCGCCTCGGCTCTCAACACATACCCGGGGACGTACGGAGCGCGGCCGGCGACCACCACCCCGGCGAGTGAGTCGGCGAGCGCGAAGTCGTCACGGGCAATCGCGATCCCCGCTCGACGCTCGACCGCGAGCAGATCGGCGGGATGGAGCGCCAGGGCCTGGTCCGCGCGCCGCCAGATACCATCGTCATGAAAGACGGACACGAAGAGGTCCCACGCGTCCCGGTATTCGGGGTCGAGCGCGAGGATGCGAAGGACTCCCTCACGCACCAGGATCTCCCCTTCATCGTCCCCCAGTCGCAGGCCGGCGGCCGTCTGCCAGTACCAGGGCCCCGGGTCCTCCGGTGTGAGGCGCTCGGCGGCGCGGAATTCCGCGAGGGCATCGTACCGCCCGAAGACCGGCCACTCGAGCCACACGCGGCCCAAGAGGATGTGCGCGGAAGGGTCGTCCGGATGGCGTCGCACCAGTGCCTGGGCCGCTTTGCGGGCCGCGGGCAGGTCGTGGCGCGCCAGGAGGGACTCAGGTCTGGCGGCCAGCGGGTCCTGAAGGTTCAGGAGCAGGAGGGGAAGGGAGAGGGGGATCACACGATGTGAGACGTTTGAGGGGGTGCGGGACCCACTCAGTCCTGGTCGCGCATCTTTTTGCTCATCTCTTTCAGAAACCGCTGCTCGGCGGGCGTCAGGGACGCCAGGCCATTCGCCGAGATCTTGTCGAGCACCCGGTCGATCTCCGCCTGCGACCGCTGGGGGGGACGGGCCCGGCCCGGCTTGGGCGTGCCGGCACCGCGACGGGCGGTGAGAGCCGCGGGATGCACCAGCACGCCCCGCTCGGAGGAGCCGCGGAGGCGGTGCGCCGCGCGCGTCAGGCGCCAGTGGTCAGCCTTCAGCCACAGGAAAGCGGTCGCAAAGCCGCCCAGGTGGGCAACGTGTGCCACTCCGGGCTGGAGGCTCGGGATCAGGGCGAAGGTCAGGGACAACAGGACGAAAAAGATCACCAGCCACTTCGCCAGGATCGGCTGCGGGAGCGGGAAGACGAAGATCGGCTCGTCGGGCCAGTACCAGGCGAAGGCGAGCATGATGCCGTACACCGCGGCCGAGGCGCCGAGAATTGGCGCGGAGTGGGTGAGGAGGATGAGCGCGTACGACAGGATGGCGCCACCCAGGCCACTGGTCAGGTACAGACCGATGAAGGCCCGGCTGCCGATCCGCTCTTCGACCGGCGGTCCGAAGATGTAGAGGGCGAGGAGGTTGAAGGCGAGGTGGAGGACGCCCGTGTGCAGGAACATGTACGTCAGGGCGGTCCACGGGCGGGCAAACGCGTGCATGGGGTCGAACGCCAGGGTCCGCGCGGCGTTCAAGAACACGGTTTCCTGCAACAGAAACACCAGGAGGTTGGCGACGAGGAGTCGCCGCACCCATGGCGTCAGGCCGAACATCCGTTGCGGACCCATACCCTGTACTACCCCTTCCGAGACCCGCGGGTGTCGCGCGCCAGGGCACAAATGCGCTCGCACATCTCGGCGTAGCCGATTCCGGCGGCCTTCGCGCCCTGGGGGAACAGGCTGGTCCCCGTCAGTCCCGGCAGATTGTTGGCTTCCAGGCAAAAGATGTCGTCCGAGCTCGTCAGGCGGAAGTCGATCCGGGAATACCCCCGCAGCTTCAAGGCCCGGTGGGCGAGCAACGCCTTCGCCTGCAACTTTGCCGCGACGGCGGGCGGGAGCTGGGCGGGGAAGGTCTCCACGGACATGCCGGGCGTGTACTTGCACTCGTAGTCGAAGAGCTCGTGCTTGGGGACGATCTCTCCCACGGGCAATGGAACGTCGCCGAGCACACCCACCGTCACTTCCCGTCCCGGGATGAATTGCTCGATCATCACGTCATCGTCGAACGCCCGGGCGGCCCGGATCGCTTCGTCCAAGCCCTTGGCATTCCTCACCAGGGAGAGCCCGATGGTCGACCCGCCATTGGACGGCTTCACGATCACCGGCCACCCGAGTGTCTTGGTGATGTCCTCGGCTTGTGCGGGGGCGAGAAACCACTCCGGGACCGGCACGCCCGCGGCGCGGAAGAGGCGCTTCGAGAGGTCCTTATCGACGGCGAGCGCACTGCCGAGGGCCCTGGACCCGGTGTAGGGAACGCCGATCAGATCCAGGATCGCCTGGAGCTGGCCGCCCTCTCCCATCCCGCCGTGCACCACCAGGAAGAGCACATCGGCACCCTGCACCACGGGGACGGTCGCCAGGCCTTCCGCCAGGAAATGCCGCTCGGCGTCCACCAGGCCGGTCAGGTTGCCGGGAGGGGTGGTCCCCACATCAGCCCTGAGGAGCCGGGTTTCGGCGGCCTCATCCAGGAGTCCGGACGTCGTGTCCACCACGTGGACGGAGTGGCCGCGCCCGCGCAGCGCCGCCACCACCTGAGTGGCACCCGCGAACGCCACGGTGCGCTCGCCGGTGGACCCGCCGGTCAGGACGGTGACGCGCATCAATGAATGCCGGACAGCTGATGCAGGAGATCGTAGCGCGTCACGATCCCGGTGATCATTCCGTTCCTGCGGACCAGCGCGGCGGGCGTCTCCCGCGACAACAGCGACGTGAGACGGGTGAGGGGCCAATCGCCGTCCACGACGGGGAAGGGAGCGTCCATCACTTCTCGCACCGGCCGGTCGAGGGTCCCTGCGTCATTGAGCGCGGCGGCCATGAGCGCCTGTTCCGAAACGGCCCCCACGCCATCCGCACCGTCGAGCACGGGGAGCTGAGAGACGTTGTAGGTGCTCATGAGGTTCAAGGCCTGCCGCACGGTGGCCTGAGGCGCCACCTGAATCACTTCGGGAGCCTTCCCATCCTTGGCGGAAAGGACGCTCGCGACCGTCGCGCGCTCCGAATCGACGATCTGGTTCTCGAGGAGCCACTCGTCGTTGTAGACCTTGGAGAGATAGCGCTCGCCGGTGTCGCAGAGCACCGTGACCACACAGGCCTTGGGATCGTCGAGCTTCCGAGCCACCTCGAGTGCCGCCAGGACGTTGACGCCGGTGGAGCCTCCGCAGAACAGCCCCTCCTCCCTGGCCATCCGGCGCACCAGGAGAATCGCGTCCTTGTCGGAGACGGTGATCCACTCGTCTACCGCCTGAAAGTCGAGTGCCGTCGGAATCTTGTCTCCGCCGATGCCTTCGACCTTGTATGGCGCGCCCTCGCCCTTCTTGTGGGTCTCGCCGTATTCCCGGTAGATCGAACCCACCGGGTCTCCGGCGATCACCTTCACGCTGGGATTCTTTTCCTTCAAGTATTTGGCCACGCCCGAGACGGTGCCCCCCGTTCCCGGGGAGCAGACGAAATGCGTGATCTTGCCGTCGGTCTGCGTCCAGATCTCGGGACCGGTGGTGCGGTAGTGGGCTTCGGGATTGACGGGGTTGTAGTGCTGGTCGGCGAAGATGGAGTTGGCGTGAGCGGCCGCGATGGCGCGGCCCTTCATGATGTAGTTGTCCGGATGGTCCGGTGCCACCGCCGTCGGCGTGATGATCACCTCGGCGCCCAGGGCGCGGAGCAACCGGGCCTTCTCCTGCGACATCTTGTCGGGCATGGTGAAGATGCAGCGATAGCCTTTCACCGCGGCGGCGAGGGCGAGTCCCACGCCGGTGTTGCCCGACGTGGCCTCCACCACCAGACCGCCGGGCTTGAGCCGCCCTTCTTTCTCCGCGGCCTCGATCATCGCGATGCCGATCCGGTCCTTCACCGAGCCGCCCGGATTGAAGAACTCCGCCTTGGCGTACACCGGCGTCCGGATGCCCTGCGTCAGCCGGCGGAGCCGGATCATCGGCGTCCACCCGATGGTCTGGAGGACGTCGTCGTAGGGCTTAGTGTGCGCGGTCATTGCTGTCCGGACGGACGGGTTTGGGTCCCGAGTCGGGTTTCGGCGGCGGCGGCGTCGAATCGGGCTTCGGCTTCGTCGTGTCGGGCTTCGCCTTGGTGGTGTCACGGGTCTTGTCGACTCTGGTCGTGTCGACTTTGGTCGTGTCGGCAGGACGGGGACGTTGCACCCGAGGCTTGGGCTTCGCCGCGGACGCCGGAGTCGACAGCGTGACCGGCGGCGGCAGGGGCTTGGTTTCGCCGACGTCCGCGGGTGCGACCGGCGCGCTCGACGGGTGGCGGAACTCGATGGTCTGCTGGAAGGCGGTGGCGACGGGCAGTCCATGCCGCCTTCCCGGCGCGAACTTGAGCCGGGGCGCGCCCGCCAGGGCCGCGGAATCCATAGCCGGGTAGCCGCTTGATTCCAGGACCTTGGTCGACTCGGCGACCAGCTTGCCGGTGGAGTCCGCAAAGAGCCGCAGCTTCACCTCGCCGTCCACGCCGCGGTCGAAAAGCGCGGCGGGGTAGGCGATCGGGACCTCGGGGTTGATGGCCACGGGCGCTTCTTCCGCCGGGGGTGGCGCGCCCTGGGCCTCCCCTCCGCTGGAATGACCGCACGCGGCGGCGCTCCAGGCAAGCAGCAGGCCGGCCGAGAACCGGTGCTTCATGGGCGCTCCTTCCGGCGGCGCTGCCACTCGGCGAGCCGGTTCAGGGCCTCGAGGGGGGACAGCGCGTTGACGTCCAAGGTGTCGAGCTCCGCGAGCAGTGGATCGGGCCGCGCGGGAGCCGCGAAGAGCCCGAGTTGAGACGAGTCGGGCGGCTTCGGCGCGGACTGATGGGCCACGTGGTGTCCGTCTTCCAGGAGCTTGAGCACCTCCCAGGCGCGCGCCACGACGGGCGCGGGCAATCCCGCCAGCCGGCCGACGTGAATACCGTACGAGCGGTCGGCGCCTCCCGGCTCCAGACGGTGCAGGAAGACCACGTCGTCCCCCGACTCCTTCACGGCCACGTTGAAGTTCCGGGCGTGGGCCAGCTCCTCGGTGAGCTGGGTCAGCTCATGATAGTGGGTCGCGAAAATGGTCTTACAGCCGATGCGGTTGTGCAGGCACTCGGTGACTGCCCACGCGATCGCGACGCCGTCGTACGTGGACGTCCCGCGCCCGATCTCGTCGAGGAGCACCAGGCTTCGGGATGTAGCGCCGTGGAGGATCGCGCTGGTCTCGCTCATTTCGACCATGAACGTCGATTGACCGCGAGTCAGGTTGTCGGAGGCGCCGACCCGGGTGAAGATGCGATCCGCCACTCCCACCTGGGCACGGCGGGCCGGAACGAATGACCCGACCTGCGCCATCAGCACGGCGAGCCCCACCTGCCGGAGCAGGGTGGACTTGCCCGCCATGTTGGGCCCGGTGAGCAGGATGATCCGGCCCGCCTCGTCCAGGAGCACGTCGTTGGGAATGAACGCCTCCCGGGGCATCATGCGCTCCACCACCGGATGGCGGGACCCTTCCAGCCGGAGGGTGAAGTCCCCGGTGACCTCGGGCCGGATGTACTGTTCGCGCTGCGCCACGTCCGCCAGCGCACCCCACACGTCGAGCGCCGCGAGATTCGTCGCGGTGGCCTGCACCCGGGCGATCTCGGATCCCACGCGGCGGCGCATGGTGTCGATCACCGCGCCTTCCCGCGTAGCGATCCGCTCTTCGGCGCCCAGCACCTTGGCCTCATGTTCCTTGAGTTCCGGGGTGACGTAGCGCTCCGCCCCGGTCAAGGTCTGGCGCCGCTCATAGTCCGCCGGGATGCGGTCGCGGTGGGTGTTCGTGATTTCCAGGTAATACCCGAACACCTTGTTGAATCCGACCTTCAACGAGGCGATGCCGGTCCGTTCCCGCTCGCGGGCCTGGAGGCCGGCGATGTACGTCTTGCCGCCATCCCGCGCGTCCTTGAGCTCGTCCAGCTCGGCATCGTACCCCCCGCGGATCGAGTCCCCCTCCGACAATTGCGCGGGCGGACGATCCACGAGCGCGCGTGCGAGCTCATCGCCCACGTCGGTCAGGAGATCGAAGCGCTCGGCGATCTCCTCCAGGAGCGCTGACCGGTCTCTGGCGTCCAGCCCATCGAGGCCGGATCGCACGTCGGGCAGCTTCCGGATCGAGTCGCGCAGAGCACCCAGCTCTCGGGGCGTGGCGCGGCCGACGGCGGCACGGCCGGCGAGCCGCTCGAGGTCCCGGACGCCGTCCAGGGCCTCGCGGAGCCGGTCCCGGCCCCGCGGATCCGCCACCAGGACCTGCACGGCATCGAGACGCTGGTTCACGGGTCCCGCGTCGACGAGGGGAGCGAGGAGCCAGCGCCGCAGGAGCCGGGCACCCATGGGAGTCAGGGTGCGGTCCAGGACTTCGAGCAGCGTGGTGCCCGTCGCACCGGGGCGCAGCGGCTCGACCAGCTCGAGGTTGCGCCGTGTCATCTCGTCGAGGGGAAGCACCGCGCCCCGGCGTACCAGCCGGGGACGCGCGAGGTGCGGCAAGCCGCCGGGTTTCAGCTCCCGGGCGTAGCGAAGCAGGGCGCCCGCGGCACCGAGGGCGGCGCGATCCGTGGCTTCGACCCCGAGTCCATCCAGGGACGCCAAGCTGAAGGCGCGCTGCAGGTCCTCGCGCGCCAGATCGGGATCGAACTCCCAGGCTTCCCGCTCCGCGCGTGTTCCTGGAGCGCCGCGTAACCCTGGCGTGCCCGCGGGCACGACGAGCTCCGAAGGTTCGTAGCGGGCCAGGCCCGGTGCGAGCTCGCCCTCGGGGAGTGTCTCCCAGACGAACTCACCGGTAGTGAGATCGAGCGCGGCGAGCCCCACGACGCCTTCCTGGGGGAAGAGTGCGGCGAGGAAGTTGTTCCTCGACGTCGCGATCCAGTCTTCCGCGAGTACCGAACCGGGCGTGATGGTCTCGATGACTTCGCGCCGGACCAGGCCTTTGGCCAGTTTCGGGTCTTCGACTTGTTCGCACACCGCGACTCGGAGTCCGGCGGCGACCAGCTTGCGGAGGTATTCGGTGGCCGCCTTGACCGGAACCCCGGCGAGGGGGACTTCGGATGCGCCACCGTTGTTGCGCGACGTGA
>DATBCM010000478.1:0-6601 GCA_036270455.1 Gemmatimonadales bacterium
GGTGTTCCCGGGGCTCACGATCGTGATCAGCGGCGTGGCCGAGTTGATGTTGTAATTCTCGAAGGTGACCGAATCGAGCGCGATCAGGTTGGCGCCACCCAGCGCGGCGTCGTAGGCGATCGCGACATTGTCGAAGATGACGCCGCTGATGGTCAGATTGGCGAAATGCACCGTTTGACCACCGCCATGTACGATCTTGGGCGCGCCGGCCAGGAACACGGCCTGGTGCATGACGAACACATCCGACTGAATGGTCAGTGCACCCTGGCCGTTGGCGATCCCCAGATCGTAGAAGTGCGACGCACCGGACCCGCCGGGATGACTGAAGGAGATGTGCGGGGCACCCCCCGACGCCATCACCACGGCTGTCCCGGTGGATGCGAAGGCCTGCGCGTCGCCGCTCCCCTCGTTGAAATCGGCGCCGACTGAGATGCCTCCTGCCGTCAGGAGTCCCGATTCGCTCCCGCCCTGGAAGGACGCGCCCCCTCCCACGATCAGAGTATCGAGTGCGTTCTGCATCTTGAGCAGGCCGCTGTTGGTCGTCGTGAAATTCCCGTTCCCGGAATAGGTGTGGCCGTTCAACACCAGCGCGCCACCGAACTGCACGAACGTGTTGCCGTGGAACGAGAAGTTGCCGCTGAGCGCCAGCGACCCTCCCTGCACCGCCAGCTGGGTCACGATGGCGGTACCGGACTGGAGCGTGTTGCCGTTCCCCGTCGAGTACAGGAAGGGATAGGTCGGGCCGACCGGGATGACCTGGCCGGCTCCGTCGAAAATCGTGGCGGTGACGGCGTACGTCCCGGGAGCCGCGTTGAGGGTCCCGCCGAGGTACAGGCGCCCGATATGGAGGCGCGAGCCCGCGAGGGTCGTCACGTTCTGATTGACGATGAATCCCTGACCATTGAAGGTCGTGTCGTTGCTCGTCACGACGGCGTTGGGTTCCAGGGTGACGCTGCCACCGACGAACGTGATCGCGGAGATCTGGACGCCCGCCGTGTTCCGGAAGTCGAGCGCATCGAATCCGCCGTTGCTGGTCGAATCGACCATCGTGAGGGTTTGCGGACCCGTGCCGTTGAAGATGGTCGTCACGCCCACGCCGGCGTGATACGCGTCATTGCCCGTGACGATGAAGTTCCCGCTGACGAGCACCGTCCCCGCCGTCATGAACCCGGCCTCGCCGCCTCCCCCGAACGACATCGTGCCCAGCGAATACAGGGTGTCACTCACGGCGCTCAAGATCACCCGCCCGGACCCCGCCGTCTGGAACTGGGTGGTGGTCAG
This sequence comes from Gemmatimonadales bacterium, assembly GCA_036270455.1. Classification (GTDB taxonomy): domain Bacteria; phylum Gemmatimonadota; class Gemmatimonadetes; order Gemmatimonadales; family GWC2-71-9; genus 40CM-2-70-7. Next base: position 1,282 of record DATBCM010000478.1, read on the forward strand.
CGTGTGACCGCTGAGCGTCAGCGCCCCCACGATGCTCAGCGTCTGCGCCTGAACGTTGCCGGCCAGGGTATAGGATCCGGTGACGGTGGTGGACAGAATGGGAATGGTGCCGGTCAGGGTCTTCGTGGTACCCTGCAACGACAGGGCGCTCGAGGCGCTGGGATCGACGAACGTGCCCGCCTGCGTGAATGATCCATTCACCAGGAGCGACGCCGTATCCATCGTGACCGTCGCGCCGGACTGGATGAAGAGGCCGTTCACGGAATAGGACAGGCCGCCGCGCATCACCGCCGAGTTGGCGGTGCCCGAGGGAACGATCACGCTGTCGGTGGCGCCCGGCACGCCCGCCGGGTTCCAGTTCCCACCGGTGTTCCAGTCGTTCGATACGGCCCCGGTCCACGTCTTTGGAGGCACCGCACTCCCGGAGGCCCCGAAGGTCACCGAAAACGTACCCGCGGTCGCCGAGAAGCTTTGGGCGCCCGTGGAGGGGCCCAGGGTGACACCGGTCGACGCGCGTCCCAGCGAGTCGGTCACGACCAACGCGGTGTCCACCGACCCACCCGAGAGCGAGGCGAACGTCACGGCAACGCCCGGCACGCCCAGATTGTCGGCGGCCTTCACCTGCACCACGAGGGGCAGCGGCAGCGGCTGGCCCGCCGTCCCGGTCTGGCCGTCGCCGGCGACCTTCACCACGCTCGAGGGCTTGGGCACGATGCGGATCGTCGTCGAATCCCGCAGGCCCGGGGGTGTCGGCGACACCGCGCGAACCGTCACCGTGCCCCGGGTGATCGCGGCCACCAGATGACCATTCGCATCCACCGCCTGGCCCGGCACATTGGTTCCCCACCCGACATAGATCGAATCGGGCGTGGCCGTGTCGAGCACGGTGAGGCGCAGCTGGAGGGGATCTCCCGACGTCAGGATCGTGTCCCGGGGAGCGATGGCGATGCTGGTCGCGGAGCGACCCGGGCCCACGTAGAAGACGGGGAGCGGCACCGGCGCAGGCGTCCCGCCCGCGGAGACTGGAATCGACTGTGACCCGCTGAACAGGGTCTGGGCGCCCCGCTGGTAGTCCAGAAACACATCGAACGTGTCCGTCGGCTGGCTCAGCGCGAAGGTCAGCCCCAGCTGCAGGGATGAACCGGTGGCAAAGGGGTAGGTCTTGTCGAAGACCACCTCCGCCGTCGAGTGCCGCACTACCTGCGCGCGGACCTGATCGATGGCCAGCGCGTTCCCGGGGGGGTTGGCTTGGGGGGCGAAACGCGGCGCCAGCTCCAGGCGCGCGGAGCGTCCCGGCCCGTCGAGCTCGCGGGTGCAGGTGGCCGCGGCGAGGCCGAGGAGACCCACTGCGGCCACACGTCGAAAAGGGGCGAATGATGGCATTGGGGCGACGGGGATAGTGCAGACGGGCCGCGAGTCCGTCAAATTAGGTGGCGCCCATGTTGTCTCCTGTTCAGGAGGAGTCGTGCGGATCGTTTCGATCTCCCTGGTGTTTCTGACTGCGACGGCGGCCTCGCTGCCGTCCCAAACCCGTCCCGCCCCAAGTGTCGATCCGACCGCGACCGCTCAGGGACCCCGGCCCTTGCCCGGTCCCGTCTACGAATCTCCCGGCTTCTCCCGCGCCGTGGCGAATGGGACGCGCACCCGTACCGGCACGCCGGGCTCCAAGTACTGGGTTCAGCACCCCCGGTACCAGATCACCGCCAGCCTCGATCCTCTGCGTAACCGCGTGTCGGGGCGGGAGACCGTCGCATACGTGAACCACGCGCCTGACGCCCTCGACCGCATCGCGGTCCACCTGCGCCAGAACGTGTTCGCTCCGGGCGTCCCGCGACGGCAGCCGGTCCCCATCACCGGCGGCGTCACCCTCAGCCGTGTCGCCGTCGAGGGACGCGCGCTGGTACTGGAACCCCGACCCGCGGCGGTGCCCATCACCGCCCCACCGGAGCAGCCCCCGCAACCGGGACAGTACGTCGTCGACGGGACCGTCATGTGGATCCCGCTGAGCACGCCGCTCAAGTCGGGCGATTCGCTGCACCTCGAGGTGGACTGGAGCTACGCGCCGGCCCCCGCGCCGGCCGACGGCCGGGAGGGCCATGACGGGCACGTCTACTTCCAGGGGTACTGGTATCCTGAAATCGCCGTGTACGACGACGTGGACGGCTGGGTGGCGGATCCCTACCTGCTGGAGGCCGAGTTCTACATGGACCCGGCGGATTACGACGTGCGGCTCACCGTGCCGAAAGGATGGGTGGTTGGAGCGACGGGCACGCTGCTGAACCCGGAGGCGGTGCTGTCCCCGGCGGCCCGAGACTCCGTGGCGGTCGCTCGAAAGACGGGGCGCGTGGTCCGCGTGCTGACACCCGGCCCGTCGGCGGCCGCGGTGTTCGTGAAGACCGGCCCCACCGCGACCTGGCACTTCAGGGCCACCGACGTGCGCGACTTCGCCTGGGGCACGAGCGATCAGTACGCCTGGGACCAGACGCGGGCCTTGATCGACTCCGGCCGCGACACGGTGGACATCTCGAGCTTCTTCCGCCTCACCGCGCCGGCCGCGGCCTGGCGGATCGGCGGTGCGCGCTACACGCGCGACGCCATCGAGCAGATGTCGGCCTACCTCTGGACCTATCCCTGGCCGCAGATGAGCTCCATGGAGGGCGTGCTGGATGGCGGCGGCATGGAGTACCCGATGATGACGCTGATGCAGCCCTGGGCCGACACCCTATCCCTGGCCGGCGACCTGATGCACGAAACCGGCCACATGTGGTTCCCCATGCAGGCGGGCTCGAATGAGACACGCTTCCCGTGGATGGACGAGGGCTTCACCCAGTTCGACGTCGCGCAGGGCATGAAAGTGCTTTACGGAGCGCCCCGCCGGGGTGGGCGTGCAAACGATTCAGAAGAAGGCCAGCGGGCGAGCTACACGCGCGCGGCGCGGGCCGGTCAGGATCTGTCGTTGATGACGTCCGGCGACGAGTTCTCGCAGGATCTGTACTTCACGATGTACTACAACAAGACCGCGCAGATCCTCGCAGCCCTCCGTGGTGTGGTGGGCACCGACGCGTTTCATCGCGCCTTCGTAAGCTACGGCAAGGCGTGGGTCGGGAAGCACCCCGAACCCTACGATTTCTTCAATGCCATGAGCACCGGCGCCGGCCGCGACCTGTCATGGTTTTTCACCACGTGGTTCTACCACGGCTGGCCCCTCGATCAGGGCGTCGACTCCGTGACCGCCGTGGGAGACTCGGCCGAGATCGTGATCTGCGACATGAACCTGGCGTCGATGCCGGTCCCGTTGGCCGTGACGCGCAGCGATGGGTCGATCCAGCGGGTGGAGATTCCGGTGGACGCGTGGTGGGCCAACGGCGGCACGCGCCGGGCGCGCCTTCGGGTCGCGAAGCTCCCCGACATCACGCGCGTGGAAATCGATCCGGACGGACTGTTCCCTGACGTGAGACGGGACAACAACGTGTGGAAGAAGTGACCCCGCGGCTCAGGATGTTGCGGGCCGGGCGCCGCTCTCCCGCGCCACGGTCGGCCGCGCGAACGCCGGTCTGGGCGCCAGAGGCAGGCCGAGGTGCACGCGGGCCTGGTTCAGCGCGTCGTCGATGTTGCCGGTGACGTTCTCTTCGCCCAGTTCCCGGTAAAGCCCCGAGCGCTCCAGGGCGACGACGGGCTGGGCGTGAACATCCGAGAGCAGGACGAAAGTCCCCTCCCGGCGGCAGCGCCGGACCAGATCGCGGAGGGCGTTCAACCCGGTCGAGTCGATCGCCGGCACGTGCCGCATCCGCAGAATGAGCACCCGGGGCTTCCCGGCGATCTGCGACAGCCGATCCTTGAACGTCTCCGCGGCTCCGAAGAAGAACGGTCCGCTGATTTCGTAGACCTCGACCCCGGGTGGTACGTCCCGGCGCCGGACGGCGTTCGGGTCGCCCTCGAAATCGTCTGGCGGGTCCGAGAACTCATGGGTGAGGACGCTGATGTTGGTGACCTCGGCCATGCGCCGCATGAACAGGAAAGCCGCCAGCACCATCCCCACCTCGATCGCGACCGTGAGATCCACGACGACCGTCAGCGCGAACGTGATGAACAGGACCAATACGTCGCTGCGAGGCGCCCGCAGCTCCATGCGGAACGAACGCCATTCGCTCATGTGATAGGACACGACGACCAGGATCCCGGCGAGCGTAGCGAGCGGGACCAGGGACGCCCACTGCCCGAAGAAGACGGTGATCAACAGGAGCGTAACGGCATGCGTCATGCCCGCAACCGGTGTCCGGCCCCCGTTCTTCACGTTGGTGGCGGTTCGCGCGATCGCGCCCGTCGCTGGAATGCCGCCGAACAGGGGGGCAGCCAGGTTGGCGACGCCCTGCGCGACCAGCTCCATGTTGGACCGATGCCGCCCGCCGATCATCCCATCGGCTACGACGGCCGACAGCAAGGACTCGATCGCGCCCAACATCGCGATGGTGAACGCGGGGCCGATCAGACCCTTCACGGTTTCCAGTGTCACGAACGGGATCTGGATGTGGGGCAGCCCGGCGTCGATGTGCCCGAACCGGGATCCGATCGTGTCGACCGGAACGTGACCCCAGCGCACGGCGGCGGTCGTGACGAGCAGGGCGATGAACGCGCCGGGGATACGGCGGCTGACACGGGGCCACAGCACGATGACCAGCACCGTGAACGCCGACAACCCGATCGCCCAGGGGTTCACCGAGGGAAGATGGGCGATCAGGGCGCGCCACTTGGGGATGAAGTCGGCGGGTGGCGGACCCATCCGGAGGCCGAGAAAGTCCTTGATCTCTCCCGAGAAGATGATGAGCGCGATCCCGGCGGTGAATCCGAGGGTGACCGGGTACGGGATGAACTTGATGACGCCACCCATCCGGACCAATCCCAGCACCACGAGGATGAGTCCGGCCATCAGTGTGGCGATGGTCAATCCTTCGACCCCGTACCGCTGCACGATGCCGTAGACGATGACGACGAATGCCCCGGTGGGCCCCCCAATCTGGACCCGCGAGCCGCCGAGCGCAGAGATGATGAAGCCCGCGACGATGGCGGTGTAGAGCCCCTTCTCCGGGGTCACCCCGCTTGCGATGGCGAACGCGATGGCCAGGGGCAGCGCGACGATGCCGACGATGACGCCCGCGATCAGGTCGGCGGAGAGCTGAGCGCGGGTGTACCCGCGAAGCGTGGTGACGAGCTTGGGAACGAGCATGGGGCGCGCAAGCTACGCACGCCCCACTAAAGATCCTATGAAGATTTGATTGCGGATGCCCTGGCTCGGATTCGAACCGAGACGCCTTGCGGCACT
>DATBCM010000479.1:0-1894 GCA_036270455.1 Gemmatimonadales bacterium
GTAGTGGTCGAAGTAGGTGTGACTCCCCGGGGTCATCACCACGTCGTGCCCCGCCCGGGCGGCGGCGATCCCGCCCTCCGTCCCCCGCCAGGACATGACGGTGGCGTTCGGTGCGAGACCCCCCTCGAGGATCTCGTCCCACCCGACCAGCCGGCGGCCCCGCCCGGTGAGAAAGGCGTCCATCTGGCGGATGAACCAGCTCTGCAGTTCCTCCTCATTGGCGACCCCCAGCTCGCGCAGGCGCGCCTGCACCCGGGCGCTGGCCTTCCACTGGGTCTTGACCGCCTCATCGCCACCGATGTGGATGAAGGGCCCGGGAAAGAGCTCGAGCACTTCGGTCAGCACATCGCGCATGAACGCGAGGGTCGAGTCGCCCGGGTACAGGATGTTTTCACTCACACCCCACACCGTCAGAACCGTCAGCGAGTCGCCCGTGTTGCCGAGGAACGGGTACGCGGCGATCGCCGCCTGCGAGTGGCCCGGCATCTCGATCTCCGGGACCACGTTCACGAACCGCGCCTTGGCGTAGGCCACGATCTCGCGGACGTCGTCCTGGGTGTAGAAGCCGCCATGGCGCTCGCCGTCGAACACGCGGTGGGTGGTGTCGTCCGTCTGGAGTCCGACGAGGGTCTGCGCCCGCCAGCCGCCGACCGTCGTGAGGCGCGGGTATTTCCGGATCTCGATCCGCCAGCCCTGGTCGTCCGTCAGGTGCCAGTGAAACGAGTTCAGTTTATGCAGCGCCAGGAGGTCGATGTACTTCTTCACGAATTCCTTCGGCATGAAATGCCGGCACACATCAAGGTGCGCGCCGCGCCAGCGGAAGCGGGGGTAGTCTTCCACCGTGAGGGACGGAATGGTCCACGGGACGCCCGGCACGGGTGCCGCCCGGAAGATCGCGGGCGGCAGCAACTGGCGGATGGTTTGTACCGCGTAAAACAGGCCCGCCGGTTCCGGGGCGCGAGCGAGCACCCGTTCGGCACTCACCTCCAGCCGGTAGCCTTCAGGGCCGAGGCGCGCGAGGGACGTGTCCCGCCGCAAGACGATGCGCGAGCCCGCCGGAGGGCCGCCGGTCCGCACCGCCGGCGCCAAGCCGGTGGCGGGCGCGAGGTAGTCGGCGAGCTGTCGGCCGAGGGTCGTGCTGGCGCGGTCGGTCCAGATGACGGTCGCGGCCGTAACGGCGAACTGACCCGTACCCGACGTGACAGCGACGGGCTGCGGGATGATGGCGGGGGGCGCAACGCCCTGAGCCCTGGCAGCGGCGGGCGCGTGCGTCAACAGGATCCCTGCCATGACGATTAGGGTCAGCGGGGCCGACCCCCGGTTCCGGGAAGAAGGGGACATGGGGGGAAACAGATAGCCCGGATCGGCCGCGAGCGAAAGGGGCCGACGCGCGGGACAACTTGCTTGACGGGTTGCACCGTCCGTTGCCTCTTTGGGGGACGATCGCCGTCGCATCAGACGCGGCGGACTGACCGAAGCATCGGGAGATCAAACGTTCATTCCGTGAGCAGCTTCAACCACCGGACGCCCGCCTCACAGGGTCCGGGTGGCCGAGGAGCGGGTGGATGACGGGATCATGACGGTCACGGGACCCAAGCGGGCGCACTCGAGTCACCAGTGCGCAGATCACCGCATCGCTTGCTATGTAGTCCGGGCCCTCCGCTCTGCCGGGCGTGAGGTCTTGTCGGCTCTCGCCCTCCTCGTCTCCCTCCTCTCGGTCGCTGGCTGCGGTCATGCAGATCGCAGGGGCCCAGGGTTCAGGCTCCTCAGTCCGGCGGAGACCGGCGTCACGTTCGCGAACACCATCACTACCGATGATTCGGTGAACGTGCAAACCGACCCGTATGTCTACAACGGTGCGGGCGTCGCGATCGGGGATATCAATAACGACGGG
>DATBCM010000480.1:0-2584 GCA_036270455.1 Gemmatimonadales bacterium
GTGCTCGAGAACGGCGCGGCGCTCGTCCAGCCACCCGCGCTCCGCGGCGGCCTTCACCATCGCGTACTCACCGCTGACGTTGTACGCCACCAGGGGATGATCGGGGAACCGCACGCGGGTCTCCCGCACGACGTCGAGATATGCGAGCGCGGGTTTGACCATCAACAGATCCGCCCCTTCGTCGACGTCCACCGCGGACTCGCGCACGGCTTCGCGGCCGTTCGCGATGTCGAGCTGATGGGACTGGCGATCGCCCTGCCGGGGTGCTCCCCCGCCCGCCTCGCGAAAGGGGCCGTAAAACGCCGAGGCGAACTTCGCCGAATAGGAGAGCACGGGGAGGTGCGGGAAGCCGTTCCGGTCCAGCGCGGCCCGGATGCCCGCCACCATGCCGTCGAGCATGGCCGAGGGAGCCACGATGTCCGCACCGGCCCGGGCGTGCGACACTGCGATCTTCCCCAGGATTTCTACGCTCTCATCGTTCAGGAGGTAGCCCTCGGGCAGCTCGGGATGTGCCCGCCCGCCTCCCGTGCCGTTCAACACCCCGCAGTGCCCGTGCTCGGTGTACTCGCAGAGGCACACGTCGGTGATGACCGGCAGGCCAGCCACCTCGCGTTTGATGGCGCGGACCGCCTCCTGAATCACGCCGCCCTCGGCGAAGCTTTCGCTGCCCGTCAGGTCCTTGGCACGCGGGATCCCGAACAGCAGCACCGCTCCGAGCCCCGCGTCGTGCGCCGCCCGGGCCTCGGCAACGACAGCCGATACCGGCCATTGAGAAATCCCCGGCATCGAGGCGATCGGGCGCGGGTCGCTCGCGCCGGCGGTCACGAAAAGCGGATAGACGAGCTGGGCCGGCTCGAGGCGCGTTTCGCGCACCAGACGCCGGAGCCCGGGGGACGCGCGCAGCCGCCGCAGGCGGATCATGCGGCGAGGCGAACCCGGAGCGCTTCGGCGACCGCAGGAACCGTGTGCTCCAGCGGCTCCACATGGACCTCGAGGCCCAATGCGCGCGCGACCCCCGCGGTCACCGGCCCGATACAGGCGATCACCGCCCCTTTCAGCGCGAGATGCGCGCCCTCGTTCCCCAGGAGCGCGAACAGATGGCGCACGGCGGAGCCGCTGGTGAAGACCACGGCATCGACGCCGACGGCGAGATCGGCAAGGTCTCGGGGGTCCGGCTGCTCCGGGGGAGCGGTCCGGTACGCCTCGACCACCTGAACCCGGCCGCCCCGCTTGATCAGGGCATTCACCAGATCCGGACCGGCCTGGTCGCCCTGCGGAACGAGGATCCGCTGGCCGTCGACGTCGGGGAGCTCCTCTCCCAGCCGCGCGCTGAGAAACTCGGACGGCACGAAATCCACCCTGCCCCCCCGGCGCCTGATCTCCGCTGCCGTGGCGGGGCCGACGGCGGCGATCCGGGGCCCGCAGAGCGGACGAGGTGCGGCGCCCAGACGATCGAAGACTGCCTCCACCGCGTTCGCGCTGGTGAAGACCAGCCATTGGTAGTCCGCGAGCTGCACGATGGCCCGGTCGAGAGGGCCCGAGTCGCGCGGAGCCAGGATCTCGACGGTCGGGAACAGCACCGCCCGCGCCCCCCACGACTCGAGGGCGGCGACCAGATCGCGCGCCTGCGCCCTTGGCCTCGTCACGAGCACTCGAGGGGTCCCGGAAATCATCGGAGTAGTGCCCGACCACCGAGGGTGGTGACCCGGTCGGCGAGATCCTGCGCGAGCGCGGGGCCCCCGTTCCATTCTCCTTCAGCGCTGGCCCGCACGACCTGCCGGCCGTCCAGGGAGGCCACGAGTCCCGAGAGCCGCAGCCGGCGCCGCCCCTCGCCCTCGAACGACTCACCCAGCGCGGCGATGGGCGCGGCGCAGCCTCCGCCCAGGGCCGACAGGAAAGCGCGCTCGGCCGTGGTGGGGATGCGGGCAGCGGGGTCGTCAAGGACCATCAGCAGCGTCCGGACGGCGTCGTCGTCGGCGCGGCATTGGACCGCGAGCGCACCCTGTCCCGGCGCCGGCAGCATCTGCTCGAAGGACAGGTACTCCGTGACGTGCTCCGTGAGTCCCAGCCGGGCCACTCCGGCGGCCGCGATCACGATCGCGTCGTACTCCCCGTCGCGGGCCTTCTTCACCCTGGAGTCGACGTTGCCGCGCAGGGGGCGGATCACGAGGTCCGGCCGCACGGCCGCGATCTGCGCCAGGCGACGGTTGCTCGACGTTCCCACCACCGCCCCGGCGGGGAGGCCGGCGAGTGAGGTGCCATTTCGGGCGATCACCACATCCCGCGCGTCGTCCCGCGAAAGAATGGCGGCCACCATGATCCCCGGCGCGTCATCCACCGGAAGATCCTTGAGCGAATGGACGGCGAAGTCGATCCGGCACGCGCGGAGCGCGGCTTCGAGCTCCTCCGTGAAGGCGCCCTTCCCCCCGAGAGCCGGCAGCGGGATGTCGAGCGCACGGTCCCCGGTGGTCTGGATCACGATCGGACGTGAGGGGATGCCGGTGAGCCGCTCGAGCGCGTCGCCCACGCGGCTGGTCTGCCAGCGGGCCAGCGCCGAGGCCCGGGTGCCGGCGCGCAGGGTGAC
>DATBCM010000481.1:0-2459 GCA_036270455.1 Gemmatimonadales bacterium
GCCGTGGCAGTGCGGGCAGGATGGAAGGTGGGGGAGATCCGCTCCAAGATGTTCCGGCATACGTACTGCGCCGCGCGCCTGCAGACGCTCGATCAGGGGGCGCCGGTTAGCATCTACACGGTGGCGAGAGAATTAGGTCACGGCGGTGATTCGATGGTGAAGCGGGTGTACGGCCATCTGGGCACCGTACGTCATCGCGCTGAAGTCGTGGAGTACCGGGTGGAGCAGCACGCAAAATCGCTGGGTGATCGTCTGACTCAGCTCCGTCCCAGCCCCGCATTTGTTACCACTATTGTGACCACGGACTAATTGACGTTGTAAGTCAATGCGCCAGGCGGGATTCGAACCCACGACCTTCGGCTCCGGAGGCCGACGCTCTATCCAGCTGAGCTACTGGCGCGCAACAACGGGCACGTAATGTACCCGCCCCCCCTGTGGATCGGTACTACGTCGCCACCCCCACGCCCCCACTCCCCACGTCCCCACGCCTTTCTATCGCGATCCCCCAGCCAAACGCCGCCCTGACTGGCATACCCCCCGCATTCGGGGTAGAGTGAACACTGGCGCCGTAGCCTGTCACCCCTTTTCCGGGCCCTGGGAGTCCTATGCGCCGAACCACGATCGCCGCCGCCGCCCTGCTCCTCGCCTCCGGTGCCCTCCTCGGCTGGGCCATGCCGCGGCACCAGGCCGTAGACCGCGACGGCGAACGCCTCTTCAGCTGGGTGTCCGAGCTGGTCGCCACCCACTTCGTGGACTCCCTCGATCAATCCGACATCTACGAAAAGGCGGCGCGCGGGCTGATCACCCAGCTCCATGACCCGTACGCCAACATCTTCGCGCCCCAGAAGTCCGAAGATTTCGACGTCACCTACGAAGGCAAATACGCCGGCATCGGACTCCTGCTCGAAGACGCGGACACCGGCGTGCAGGTCAGCAAGGTCTACCCGCACACGCCCGCGGAACGCGCCGGCGTCATGGCCGGCGACCACATTGTGTCGGTGGATAGCAAAGACATGCGCCGCGCGAGCATCGGACAGGTCTCCACCGCCACCCGCGGCGTGGCCGGCACGCCGGTCACCGTGCGCTTCGCCCGCCCGGGCGTGAAAGAACCGCTCGACTTCAAGATGGTGCGCGCCCTGGTGCACATCCCGGCCGTGCCCTATTCGCTCGTCACCTCCGACTCGATCGGGTATCTCCCGCTGCAGCGTTTCAGCGAATCGTCCGCACGGGAAGTCGGCGCCGCCCTCCTCCAGTTCTCCCAGCGGAACGTGCGCGGTGTGGTCCTGGACCTCCGCGGCGACGGGGGCGGGCTCACCGACCAGGCGCAGACCATCGCGAACTACTTCCTCTCGCGCGGTCAGCACATCTACAGCGTCCAGACCCGCGACTCGACCGAGCGCTACTACGCGACGTCGTCGCCCCTGGCGCCGGGCGTACCCCTCGTCATCCTCGTCGACCGCTACACCGCCTCGGCGTCCGAGATCGTCGCCGGCGCGCTCCAGGATCACGACCGTGCCCTGGTGGCCGGCGAGCGCTCCTTCGGGAAGGGATTGGTGCAGACGGCCCGGACGCTGCCCGATGGCTGGATCGTCGTGATGACCACCGGTCGCTGGATCACGCCGAGTGGCCGGTCGATTCAGCGGCCGGAGCGGGATGTGGGGCGGCGGGCCCTCGCGGCCGACTCCCTCGCCAAGGATACGACGCGCGACACCCTGCGCCCGGTGTTCCATTCTGATGCCGGCCGCACGGTGCTCGGGGGCGGGGCCATCACACCCGACGTCACGCTCGCGGACGACACGCTCTCCACGGGAGAGCAGGCATTGGTGAAGGTGCTGTCGCCGCGGAGCCGCGACTTCTTCGCGTCGATCCACGACCTGGTGGACTCGCTGCGGCCGGTCGTGAGGCCCGATTTCAGGGAGCCACCGTCCTGGCGTCAGTCCATCCTGGCCCGCCTCAAGGCGCGCGGCGTGACGCTCAGCCCCGACGTGGTCGCCGGCGGAGCGTCCTATCTGGACCGCGTGATCGAGGCGAACGTCGCCCAGGAAATCTTCGGCGACTCGGCCGCGGGCCGCCGGGCCATCGCGCGCGACGCGGAAGTGCAGTGGGCCCTCGGGGCGCTCAAACGGGCGCGCTCGCAGGGCGAGCTGCTCTCCGCCGCGGTGAGCCGACCCAACAAGTGGTAGCGCGTCCGGGGTGACACGCGCAGTTTAGGCGGATCTTCTTCGCAAGGCCCGTCATGCGCCGTGTACGCTCCCTTTCAGCGCTTTGCCTGTTGGTCCCGGGCGCCCTCGCCGCTCAGCAGGTCGTCGGCACCGCGGCGGGCACTTACCTCACCCGATATCACGAGCTCGTCGACGTCGTCCCTGCAAACCAGGTGATCGCAGTCCATCACCTGGTGCTCACGCGGGATGCCGGCGAACTGACCCTCGAAGACGGTTCCCTCTACCTCCTCGCCTCCG
>DATBCM010000482.1:0-9268 GCA_036270455.1 Gemmatimonadales bacterium
CTACGGGTGACCGTTTTTCGAGGTCAAATTTAGAGCTGGTGAAACTGGGGGTTTCGGCCTCAAAAAAGCGTTGTCTTGGCACTACAGGGGGTGTGGGAAGGACGCTATCTTGAGGTGTTACACCGTCTGGAAGTCATGCAGTTTGCCGATGTCGATCGACAAACCATCCTCCTGACCCCGCCGGTCGAACATGTCCACGAACCGGGCGTTCCAGACGATCTCGGTGGGCTTGTACGACGTCCGGGCGTGTACCCGCTGGGCGAAGGTCTCGTCTGTTCCCTCGAGCAAGACCAGGAACTCGGACTCCTCGGCGGCCAGCTGTTCCGCGGTCGCCCCATGCAGGGGGCTGTTCTCGTCGATCACGTGCACCACCGTCCAGGCGAGCGGGAAGAACACGACGGCCTGCCGTTCCAGGGTGAGCTCGGCGTAGTCGCGGATGGCATTGCCGTCGCGGCGCCGCACCCGGCTGTACAACACGCGGGCATGGAGATCGATCAGCTGATTGGTCCGGCGATTCGTGATCCGGAACTCGAACGCCTTGGTCTCTCCGAAGGGTGCAATCAGGGCCTTGTTGGAGAACATGATCGCGGCAGTGGGCCGCGAGAATCGGGCGAAGAGGATCCCGGTGATGAGTGCGAGGGCCATGAGACCGCAGAGTGACTCGAGCGTGACCAGCAGGTTCGGCACCAACCCCACGGGCCCCACCTGGCCGTATCCAATGGTTCCGAAGGTCTGCACGCTGAAGAAGAAAGCGCGGAGGTATGATCCCTCCGGCATGGCCGCGGAGGTGCCGTTCAGCGCCTCGGGACCCAGCGTCCAGAAGAGGGCCCCGAAGAGCAGGTTCACGGCGAGGTAGAACGCCGAGATAAGCGAGAGCAGTTTGGGCCAGGAGACGGTAAGCAGGGTGTGGTACAGGCTCATCGACTCGAAGTACTTGAGCCCGGTGCGACGCACGTTGAACGAGCCGTCGCGGTTCAGGAGCCGGAGGCGACTCTCGTCGGAGACGACCGACCCGAAGCCGAGGTCCCGGGGAACCTCCCGGCGGCGGGGATGAATCGGGGGATTGCTCACGCCGCCAATTCTACATAGCTCTGTCCCAATGAGCGACCTGACCCGCCGGGACGTCCTGAAGGCAATGGGGCTTTCGTTGGTCCCGATCGAACGGCTTCCGGACTCGTACTTTAGTGCTCCCGGCTCCCGATCAGCTCCCCCCTCCCTCCTGGTCCCGCTCACGTCCACCAGCGAAGTCTTCGTCCCTCCGCGGGGCCGGGCGTTCGAAAAGCTCTCCTTCGACTTCCCAGAGCCTTCGGTGTCGTTCTCAGGGTTGCGCGTCGGTTTCCTGGTGTTCTCCCGCGAAAACATTTATGGCCTGGACCTGGCCCGGACGGTGGTGACGCCCGACGGGGACCATGCGGTCACCCTCACCTGCACCGGGTTCGTCTGGGCGGGCGGACAGGAGCATGCGGCGGGGAACCTGGTCGCAAGGCTCCGGGAAGCGGGAGACGCGGTGGAGTGGGACGTCGCCGTGGAATTCGACCGGCCGGTCAAGGCAGTCACCGCCGTCGTCCGGGGCGTCCCCCGGGGGAAGATCTCCGGGGGCGGCAATGCGCCGTTCGACCCCAAAGACGACGAAGTCCTGATCGGCTATCCGTTCGGCGCGGGAGACCTGTTCGGAGGCAATACCGCGGACAGCATGAGCACGCCATTCGCCGCCGTGGTCAAGGAAGACGGGAAGGCGTGGGCGTTCTCCTCCCTCGACGACCAGGTGAGAGCGAAGCGGCTCTTCTTCCAACCCGGCGAAAGCACCTACCGGGTGGAAGCGGTCTTCGAGACCGAGGGGTGGCTCGACCGGACGAATGTGACCGTGCCGACCTGGCGCCTGACGAAAGACGTCCCGCTGGACGATGCGGTGGCGGAGCACTACGCCCACCTCGAAAAAGCCTATCACCTCCAGGCCCTCGAGACCCGCTCTGACGCGGGTGCCTGGCTCAAGGACGTCGCGCTGGTGGTGACGCTTCATGGCGCGCACTACACGGGGTTCCTCTTCAACGACTTCGCGAAGATGGGTGAGATCCTCACCTGGGTGGCGGGAGAGATCCCCGCCGACCGCGTGCTCGTCTTCCTGCCCGCGTGGGACGGCCGCTACTACTGGAACTATCCCCTCTATCAAGCGGACGACCGGATGGGAGGCGAGGCCGGGCTCAGGCAGCTGATCCAGACCGGTCACGCGCATGGGTTCCGGTTCATGCCGATGTTCGGGGCCAACTGCGCCAATCGCAAGCATCCCGAGTGGGCCAAGTTCGCAGACGCGCGAGCGCAGCGCATCGACGGCGACGGGTTCGACGAGAATTGGGTCGACTGGGATGGAGACCGGCATCAGGACGGCAACATCTCCTATATGAACCTGGGCGTCGATTCCTGGCGGAACTGGCTCCTGGCCCGTATCGCCGACGTGATCGACCGGTATGGCGTGGACGCCTATTTCCTGGACATCACCGGTGGGTGGATCAACACTCCGCAGGCGGACATGCACGAGGGGTTACGGCGCCTCGTGACCGATCTCCGGACCCGGTACCCGAAGGTCCTGTGTTGCGGTGAATTCCACTACGACGCCCTGCTGTCCTTCATTCCCTTCTATCATGTCGCGAGCCGCCGGGCCGCGAAGTACGCCCGCTTCTTCTCCCATCTCTCGCACCCCGCACCGGGCCGGGGCAGCTCAGGGGTGCACGAGTCGGGGTTCAGTCAGTTCGATTCCGCAACGCTCTCCCTGTCTCCAGGCGCCATCCCCACCCTCCAGGTGGTGGACGACACGTTTACGAAGCAGCGTTCAGTCATGAAGGAATTGATCGCCCGCGCCAAAGAGCGCGCCGGCATCTCCTAAGGAGCAGGCATGGACCGGAGAGAGTTCGTAGCGACAGCGGCAGCGGTGTCCGCCCTGCCAAGGAACGTACGGCTCCCGACTCTCGGCTCCCGCATTTCACCGAGGGCGATGCCCTTCGACATCCATCAGGTGTCCGTCGCTCCCGGATTATTCCGCGACGGCCTCGAGTTGAACCGGAGGTTCCTGCTCGCACAGGACCCCGACCGTCTGCTCCACATGTTCCGGATCACCGCGGGCCTTCCCTCCACCGCCGAACCCCTCGGCGGGTGGGAAGCGCCCAACAACGAACTCCGCGGCCACTACACCGGCCACTACCTCTCCGCCTGCGCCCTCGCCTCGGCCTCCCTGCCCGCACCCGAATTCGCGGACCGCGGGGGGCATCTCGTGGCCGAGCTCGGCAAGTGCCAGCAGGCGCTCGGCACCGGCTACCTGAGCGCCTTTCCCGAAGAGGTGTTCGACCGGCTGCGCATGGGGAAACCCGCGTGGGCCCCGTTCTACACGATCCACAAGATCATGGCCGGGCTGCTCGACATGCATACGATCGCCAGGAACACCCAGGCCCTGGACGTGGCTCTGGGCCTCGCGCGCTGGACCGCACGGTGGGTCCAACCGCTGGGCGACGAAGGGATGGCCCGCGTGCTCGAACGCGAGTACGGCGGGATGAACGAGGTCCTGTACAACCTCTCGGCCGTGACCGGCAAAGACGAATGGGCCGACCTCGCTCACCAGTTCGACCATGAGCGGATCTTCACACCCCTCGCGGCGGGGCGGGATGAGTTGAAGGGCGTGCACGCGAATACCACGATCCCGAAGATCATCGGCGCCGCCCGCCGCTACGAGCTGACCGGCGAGACCCGGTATCACGACGTCGCGAATTACTTCTGGACGGAAGTGACCACGCGGCGGGCCTATGCGACGGGCGGGACCAGCAACGGCGAGGGATGGGATACCGATCCCGGCAAGCTCTCCGGCGCCCTGTCGGGATACACGCAGGAAGATTGCACCACCTACAACATGCTCAAGCTCACCCGGCACCTGTTCGGATGGACCGCTGACCCCCGCCTGGCCGACTTCTACGAGCGAGCGCTGTTCAACGGGATCATCGGCAGCCAGCACCCGGCCGATGGCGACAAGATGTACTACGTCTCCCTGGCCTCAGGGCTGTGGAAGCTCTTCGGCACGCCCGGGTACGACTACTGGTGCTGCACGGGCACCATGAGCGAAGCCCACGCCAAGCTGTCCGACAGCGTCTACTTCCACGATGAGGGCGGTGTGTTCGTGAATCTCTTCGTGCCGTCCACGCTCGATTGGAAGGAACGAGGTGTCCGGCTGGTACAGGAGACCCGCTTCCCCGAATCGAGCAGCACGACCTTCACCATCCACGTCACCAAGCCTGCCAACTTCGCGCTGAGAATCCGAGTTCCGTACTGGGCGACGGGAGCGAACGGTGCCTGGCTCAAGGGAAAGAAGCTCGACGGGTTCGCCGAGCCGGGAGGTTACTACGTCGTGCACCGGACCTGGCACGATGGGGACCTGCTGGCGGTCGATCTGCCCATGTCACTCCACCTGCACTCGATGCCCGACGATCCCGCCCTGCAGGCCGTGATGTACGGCCCCCTCGTGCTGGCGGGCCGGCTGGGGACTTCGGGACTGACCCCCGCCACGCTGCGCGCCGAACCGACCAAGCCGCGGGAAGTGCCCGAGTATCATCTCGATCCGGTGTCCGCGCCCGCGTTCTCGGCGGTCTCGGACGACCCGGCGCAATGGATCAAGCCCTCGGGCAAGTCACTCGAGTTCCGGACCCAGGGACAAGCCCAGGATATCGATTTCGTCCCCTTTTACCGGATCTTCGACGAGCGCTACGCGATCTACTGGAGGATGAACCGGGTGTAGGATGGGACCTGCGGCGTCAGGTCCGACGCCAACGCACGCCGTTGTTATCGCGCCAGTACACCAGTGCGGTGACCTTTCCATCCGCATCCCGTTCGAACACCCATACCCCCCGCCGTCCGTGGACCACGAAGAGCTGATCGGTCAGCGCGTACAGCCGCTGAGCGGGACCGGTGCCCCTGGCCATCCAGAGCCCTGAGTCCCGCACCGAAATGGAGAGGGAGATGGAGGACGTGAGCGCGTAGGTTCCGGCGCGGCTGGCGAGCTGGGATGGAGCAATCGTGATCCCGGCGACCGGCGTGGGGAAGGCACTCTGCTGTGTCGCCACCTGCCGCCAGCGGCCGTCGACCCGCGCGTACGTGTCGGTCGAGTGAAATCGGGTGATGAGCGTTTGGTCGTAAAAATGGTGGGTCTCTTCGATGTCGTAGGTCAGCACCGCCCAGTCCGCATGACCCACGAGATGCCAGGCCCCGACCTTCAGGACCCCCGATTGCCCCGGGGGGAGCGGATGCATCTGCGCCAGGAATTGGCTCCGCGACAGCCGGTTCCCCTCCTCGTCAGTCTCAAACCAGTCTGAAGCGAGGTGCGGCGCCCACACTGACGTGTCTCCTGTCGTGATGGCGTCCAACATGGCCTGAGTGGTGGAAAGGAATTCGGTGGTGTCCTTCGTCGTGAGCTGGGCGGAGGCAGGACTCGCGGCCACCACGCCTCCAGCGACGAGTACGACAATGCGCAGGTTCATCCGACGATACTCATCCATCGTGGAGCGCGCCGGAAGGGTGCCCCGGCGAACTACCGCCTCCGCAGGCCCAGATATGACGCCAGGGAGGCGACTACGAAGGCCCCTCCCTCCCCGACCTGGGCCGGAATAGGAACCGGAATGGCCTTGACCCCCACCGCGTAGGCCGCCACGGCCACGAGACCCAACAGGAGCCCGCGCAAGAATGCCCACCCCGGGGTGGTGGACTTGGTCTTCGCAGAGAGCTGGAGTGCCGTGGTACCGATGGTGCTCCCCAGGGTCAGGGCCACGAGGAGGGCGAGCGGGAAGACGTAGGTCACGACCGCCACCGCCGGCGCGAGCCCCGCTCCCGATACGCGCACCGTGTCGGGGCCCAGGCCACGCGATCTCAGAACGGTGGCCTTCGCCTCACGATGCGTGAACTGGAGCGTCACCGGGTCGGCGTGCGTCGGCCGAACGGTCACCCCGAATTCTCCATGGGCGTCCCCCAGCAATTCCACCGTTGCCACCGCAGTCTCCAGTCCCCACGCCCCCACTCGCGCCGGCGTCACCTGTACCCGAAGCGCCGGAAGCACACGCACCATCGCCGTCACCGAATCGATCCGGGCCAGGGGCCAGAGCTCGACCTTCACCGAGTCTCCGGGCGCCCGGGCCACGATGGTGATCCGTTGCGGCTGTTCCGTCCCGGTAAACCGCACCAACCCGTTCGACAGGCCCTCGGCCTCCGAAAACAGGTTGATGGTCACGGGCTGGGGGAGCTCGTAGCCGAGTCCGGCGTTCTCCTGGTCTTCGAGCCAGACCTCGAGGGTACCGCGGAAGTCGTCGGTGGCGGGATCGTAGCGGAGCCCGCCGCCGTCGGCGGCGAACGCCAGCGCCGCGATTTTCACCGTGCCCTTCGCGTCCACCGATGCCACCCGCAGAGCCGAGCGCGGCGCTTTCGATGGGGTCGCTTTGAACGCACGGCTCTCGCCGGGGCGGATGGTGAGTTGCCCCGATGGCGTGGGGATGAGCACTGGCTTCTGCGCGTAAGCCAGGACCGGACCGGCAAGCAGAGCCACCAGTAGTCGGCGCATGGATCTGATCTCGAACTGGAACGGGAGCGTGAAATACCCCGCCACCTCGATGCTGATTAGGGGCGGTTTTGCGGCAGTGAAGGGCCGTTTTTGCGACCTCGCTTTCGCCGGCTGTCGCATTCAAGCCCTTCGCTGTCGCAAAACCGCCCTGACGGCGGATGGGGCGGGGGTACAGATCGGTGACCAGGAGGTCACCATGCGTCGCGAACGCGTCAGGATGAAGCTCGGCAAACAGCCACCCCGTCACGATCCCCGTACCCTGTTGTTCGCTACCTACTTCCGAGACCAGGCCCTGCCGCCGCCACCGTCGTCCGAAGACTGGGCCTCGCGCGTGAAGAGTTGGCCCATGATGGCCAACGATTCGATCGGCGACTGCACCATCGCCGGGGCGGGCCACATGATCGAGCAATGGACCACCTACGCCGGCAAGACGGTGACGCCCACCGACCAGTCCATCATCGCGGCGTATGCAGCCGTCTCCGGGTACAACCCGCGCACCGGCGCGAACGACAATGGCGCCGTCGAAATCGACGTCCTGAATTACTGGCGCCACCACGGCATCGCGCAGCACAAGATCATGGCCTACGTCGCGCTCGAACCGAAGAACCACACGCAGGTGATGGACGCGGTGCTGCTCTTCGGGAATTGCTACATCGGATTGGCGTTGCCTCAGAGTGCGCAGACGCAAGGCGTCTGGACCGTCCCGCCTGGCGGGCCGTCGGGATCCGGCGCTCCAGGGTCGTGGGGCGGACACGCCGTGCCGATCGTCGCGTATGACGAGCGCGGGCTCACCTGCGTGACCTGGGGTGCACTGAAGCGGATGACCTGGACCTTCTGGGACGCGTATTGCGACGAAGCCTACGCGGTCTTGTCGAAGGATTGGATCAGCGAGACGAGCGCCGTCGCGCCGAACCGGTTCGACTTGGCAACGCTCCAGAGGGACTTGAACGACCTGGGGGCCTAAGTCGCTAAGAGGCTAAGACGCTAAGTGGCTCTCGGCGTCAGTAACTTGGCCACTTAGCGACTTAGCGACCTGGCGACTTAGCGACTTTTCGACTTAGCGGCTAGTTTCTCCACATGAAAGTCACCTGGATCGCCGCCGCCTTCGCCCGCGACCTCAAGTCGCTCAAACGCGAGATCTCCGCCTACCCGGACGAGCGAGACATGTGGAGGGTCGTGCCGGGCATCAGCAACACCGGCGGCAACCTGGCCCTGCACCTGGCCGGCAACGTGCGGTACTTCATCGGCGCGGTGCTGGGGTCGAACGGCTACATCCGGGACCGGGACGCGGAATTCAGCCGGAAGGATGTGCCGCGCGCGGAGGTGCTCACGGAAATCGAGGCCGCGTTCGCGGCGATGCAAAAGGGACTGGGGCACGTCACCGAGGCAGACCTCGATAAGCCCTACGCGCAACCGATCGGCGGGCAACAGCTGACCATCGGCGATGTCCTGCTGCACCTCGTCACCCACCTCACCTACCACGTGGGTCAGATCGACTATCACCGGCGGATCGTCACCGGACAGAACGTCGCGGTCGGCGCAGTTCCCGTTGGAGAGATGGCGACGGCGAGGCCGGCAAGCTAAAAAAACAGACGTCAGACGTCAGGTGTCAGACGTCAGTACCGTCGCACACACATCCCGTCGATGATGTTTCCCGCACTTCGATTCGGGAAAGACCCGCAAGCGTTGGTTTCAGCCGCTTCCAGATCCACTTCGCCAAGAGCTCCGTCGTCGGATTCTCGAGCCCCGGGATTCCGTTCAAGTCGTGGTGATCGAGCTCCGCAAGCATCGGCGCCGCGGCGTCGATGATGTCAGCGAAGTCCACCACCCAGCCGGCCTGCTGATCGAGTGACCCTCGCACCGACACCCGCAGGGTGAACGAATGGCCGTGCACGCGCGCGCACGGATGCGAGGGCGGCACGTGGGGCAGGTGATGCGCGGCCTCGAACGAGAACTCCTTGAAGATCTCCACGTCAGGGAATCCCCAGCAGCTTGTGGGTCTGCAAACTCAATCGCCAGCGCGGGTGCGCCAGGCAATACTCGAGGGCCAGCTTCGTATTGCGCTTCCGGTGGGGCCCGTCCATCGGCTGCAGATAGAAGTGCGTGAACGCCAGGTCGTCGTAGCGTTCGGGGCTGCCACCATCCTGAGGATACACCAGCTTCAGCTCGTCCCCCGTCCTCACCACCAGATCGGCGTCGGCCTTCGGGCTCACACACACCCAGTCGACTCCGCGCGGCACCACCTGCGTGCCGTTGGTCTCGATCGCCACCGTGAAGCGCGCGCGATGGAGCGCCCCGATCAGCCCTTCATCCAGCTGGAGCAGCGGCTCGCCGCCGGTGCAGACGACGAGCTTGTGCATCGCGTCACCCTTCCAAGTCGCGGTGATGGCGTCCGCAAGATCCTCGGGCGTGGCGAACGATCCGCCGCCGGGACCATCGGTGCCCACGAACTCGGTGTCACAGAACCGGCAGACGGCGTTCTTCCGATCCTTCTGCCGCCACGTCCAGAGATTGCACCCCGCGAAGCGCAGGAACACCGCGGGCCGGCCCGCGTTCGCCCCCTCCCCCTGGAGCGTGTAGTAGATCTCCTTGACCGCGTAGCTCATCGGTAGGCAGCGGGATCCTTCCGCCCCAGCTCGGCGAACGCGCGAAGTCGCAATGCACACGCGTCGCACCTGCCGCACG
>DATBCM010000483.1:0-2256 GCA_036270455.1 Gemmatimonadales bacterium
GATGACCCGAGAGTCGTCGCGAACCTCGCGCGCGAAGCCGTCGCGCAGGGACTCTCGGTTCGCGAAGTGGAGGACCGGGTCCGCGGCGGCCTCATGCCCGAGCGCCGGCCCCGTCTGAAAAAAGGTGTGGGCCCTGCCCCGGAGGTCCGGCGGGTGGAGGACGCGCTCCGCCGTCATCTGGGTACCGACGTGCGCGTGTCGCTTCGGGCGAAAGGGAAGGGGCAGCTCCACGTCGCGTTCTACTCGAACGAAGATCTCGCCCGCCTGCTCGAGCTCATCCTCGGCGCGCCCTTCGACGGATGACGCACGGGAAACAGCGGGGGGTGACCATCGTCGTCCAGGTGGACGGCGATCTCAACACCCGCCAGTTCCGGCTGCCCCTCTGGGCGTTTACGGTAGGGAAGTGGGGTGCCGTTCTCGTCGTGGTCCTCGTCGCCCTCTTCTTCGCGTTCGCCGGGCCCATCACCCGCTCGGCCGCCCGCGTGCCGGGACTCGAGCGCGAGGTGGCCCGGCTCAAGACTGAAAACTCCCGCGTGCAGGAGCTCGCGTCCGCCTTGAATCACGCCGAAGCGAGCTATCAAGAGCTGCGCCGAATGATGGGCATGCGGGCGGCGGAGAACGCGAAGCCGGGAACCTCCGCGGTCCCGGCCGCCAGGGCCGCCGCCAACGAGGACTTGATGCTGGCCCCCGACGTCGTGGCCCGCGTCCCCGGCTCGAGCCCGGTATACGAATCAGGGTCGTCAGCCCCCCACCACTGGCCGGTGGATGTGGCGGGGTACGTCACCCGCGGTCAGGTGCGGCCTGGTGACCAATCCGAAACCCACCCCGGGATCGACATCGCCGTGGCCGTGGGGACCCAGATCCGGGCATCCGGAGGCGGTACGGTAGTCATGGTGGGGACCGATTCCGCCTATGGACTGTTCGTACTCTTGCGGCATCCCGACGGGTATGAGAGCATGTATGGGCACGCCTCGCGGCTCCTGGTCCGCGAAAACGATGAAGTGATGGCGGGGCAGGTGATCGCCCTCTCGGGAAGCACCGGGCGGTCCACGGCGCCGCATCTGCATTTCGAAATCCGACGCGGGGGCAGGTCACTCGACCCGCTTACCCTGGTGAAGGAGGGGAATTGACATGGCGGTCTTCACCGAGAAAACGCGCGGTGGCTCGGACGGCGACGCGGCACTGTCCATCATCGGGACCGGCATGCGCGTGGTCGGCGACATCACGGCGGACGGCGTCGTGAAGGTCGAAGGCGCGATCGTCGGGACGGTTCACGCCGGCCGCCAGGTCCTCGTGGCCAAGGGCGGACTGGTGGAAGGCGACGTCTTCGCCCGGGAAGCGATCATCGGCGGGGAAGTCCGGGGCAGCATCGAGGCCACAGAGCGGGTCGAGCTCCAGACCACCAGTGTGGTCCATGGCGACATCGCAACCAAACGACTGCTGGTGCAGGAAGGTGGCGAGGTGAACGGCGTGATCCGGATGGGGGAAGGCGCGCCGTCGGAGTCCGCAGCGGCCTCTTTCTAGGTCACGAATATCCACAACCGCACTTGATGTGATTTGTGGATTCCCTAAACCATTCCATCGCCTAGCGTTAGCTAGACACGAATGTGGGAATCTCCATCCGTTGGTCAGGGTTCACTGCTGTTATTAGTGTCGTAATACTGTCGCCTTACTGATATTCAGGAGAGCGATGCATCTTTCGGAACTCACGCGGTACCTCGATCAATACCTCTCGACGGATCAGATCGGGGACTATCCGAACGCCCTGAATGGTCTCCAGATCGCGAACCGTGGTGACGTCAAGAAGGTCGCGGCCGCCGTCGACGCCTGCGCCGCCACGATCCGCATGGCGGCCGAAGCCCAGGCCCAACTCCTTCTCGTTCACCATGGGCTCTTTTGGACCGGTCCTCGCCCTCTGGTGGGCCCGCAGTATGACCGCGTCGCCGGTCTCCTCGCCGCGGACATCGCGCTCTACAGCTCGCATCTCCCCCTCGACCTCCATGCGGACGTCGGCAACAACCCGGTACTCGCCCGCCAGCTGGGCGTGAGGGTGTTGGGTGGGTTCGGGGAGTTGTACGGCTCCACGATCGGGGTGTGGGGAGAAACGGAGGGCACCCGGGAGGATTTCGTCTCCCGCGTCGGGAAGCTTCTCGGGGTCACGCCGAAATCCCTGCCGTTCGGGCCCGCCCGTGTCAAGCGCGTCGGCATTGTCACGGGCGCCGCCGGATCCCTCATTGGCCAGGCTGCCGCCAACGG
>DATBCM010000484.1:0-3106 GCA_036270455.1 Gemmatimonadales bacterium
CCCTTGGTGTCCATGACCCCTGGCGCAAGCCAGGGGTTCAACAGAGAGGTATTTCAGGCACTCTTCAGCGACGGTTCGGCATCAACGCAAGCAACTCAGGTGGAGCGCCCGGCCCGAAGAGATCCTTCAAGGGCACGGTGATGATCTGCGGCTGAGACCCCCAGCCGCCATCCTGCCCGTCACGTCCCGGTTGTCCGTCGGCGCCCGCGTTCCCGCTGGGGCCGTCGGAGCACTTGTTTCCCCGCGCGTCGGTCTGACCCTTGCCGCCCGCTCCGCCTCTCCCGCCCCCGCCTCCTTTGCCTCCCGCACCACCCTGTCCCCCTGGTGCCCGCGCTGCCACGATTCCGGCGAGGTACGGATTCTCCGTGGGCGCCACGACCGTGATCTGACCGCCGCGTCCACCGGGGGCGCCACCGCCCCCGGCTCCTCCGTTGCCTCCGTTCCCACCGGCCCCGCCGGGACAGGCATCCTGGCCGGCCACGCCATCCGACCCGGCTGATCCGGGACGTCCCGGGCTTCCGTTCCCGCCCTTCGAGTCGAGGGTGAGCCAGTTCGCGGGTGGAATCACGCTCGCGTCAGCGAACAGGAACACGGGCGGGTTGTTTTCGACCGTGACCATCGAGACGAGGAGCTTGGGATAGAAGGGGGAGCGGACGATCCCGACCCGGACCGACACCGCCGGGCCATCCGCGCCGGCGGCCCCGCGACTCCCGGAAACCCCGATGAAGTGAAAGTCGTGAGGAATGCAGCTGTACTCAGGGGTCACCATCACGGAGTCCCTGAGGGAGGGCTTGGACTTGAGGCTGACGCGGAGCCGGAAGCCGGTCCTGACGGTCTGGATCGGATCCGCGCTCGCCGTCCACCCGCCGTCCCCCCGGGCCCGCGCCTCGAAGCTGTCGTAGTCCAGGAAGGAGACGTGGAGCCTGGGCGGATGGTCCTTGTCGTAGCGGGACTCGAACTGCACGCGGGTGCCGTCGTCCAGGTACGCGTCGTAGTAGACCGCAAAGCTCTGGCCCGGGCAGGCGTACTGAGGAGCCCGGATCTCGATCTTCTTGATGCGGGCCACGAGTCCGGGGTCGGGCGCGAAGTCCGGCGGGGGTCCGTGGGCGCACCCCGCGGCGGCGAGCGCCAGGGCAATTCCGGCGAGTCGGAGATGCAGGCGGCGAATGGTCATACGTCAATCTTTGAATCGTCGTCGTCTGGTGCAATAGGCAACTTGCTGGCCCACGTACCGGGACGCATACTGCCTGCCTATAATCAGGGCCGTCTAGGCCGTCGAACCCCACAGGAGGCACGATGCGCGGCACGTTGACGACGTTGGCATTGATCGGTCTGACATCCCTGGCGCGGACGGCCGTGGCCCAGGACCCCGGCGCGGGCGTTCCCACCGCGACCAAGCGGGGCGGCACTCCCAACATCCACATGCTGGGCCACGTGGAGGTCCATCCGGGGTCGTGGAAGGCCGCGGACATCGAGATGGAGCAGGACCCGGACCGGCCGTACGTCTATGTGTGCGGGTTCGTGAACTTCGACACCAAGGTCTACGATGTGCGGGATCCCGCCCATCCCAAGCTGGTCTACACCTGGACCATCGAGCACCCGGAGCTGCACCGCGGCATCGGCACGATGGACGGGAAGTACTTCAAGATCGGCAACCGCTACTACTACGCCCAATCCGTCCAGTTCATGCAGGGGAGTCCCGACGCGGATCTGGGTGCCGTGATTCTCGACGTCACCGGGCTGCCGGACCCCACGAAAGTGAAGGAAGTGGCGCGCATTCGTTATGGCGCGGCCCCGGGCGGCTTCCATAACACCTATGCGTACAAGCATTCGGACGGGCGGGTGCTCTACTTCGCGACCGTGAATCAGGCGGCCGCGCTGGTGTACGATCTCGCCAAGGTCGTGAGCGGTGCCGACTCGAGCACCTGGCTGATCGGGAAGGTCCCGAATCCCACGCCGTTCAAGGCGTTCGGGAACGGCGGATATCACGACTTCTACGTCTGGTACGACCCCGGCAGTCATCAGGACAAGTTCTACTGCGCGGGGTTGGGCGGGTATTCGGTGTTCGACGTGACGCATCCCGAGACGCCCAAGCAGATGTTCACGATGACCGGGTTCGGGATGGACATCGCGCACACCTTCACGCCGTCGCCTGACGGGCACTTTGCCGTGACGGAGACCGAGTACCAGTACACGCCCCTCCGGATCTGGGACCTCAGCGATGGCCAGAGCGGCAAGAAACCGAATCTCGATCTCGCCATGGCCGGCTGGACGGCGGATTGGCACGACCTCTCGCACAATCACGAGGTCCGCTGGCCCTTCGTGTTCGTGTCGGCCTACGAAGACGGTCTCCAGATCTTCGATCTGAAGGACCCGAAGCATCCGAAGACCGACGGCCACTACTTCACCTGTCTCTGCGATCACGAGAACGGCTTCGGGGGCAATCCGGACAACGGGTGGAAGACCGATCCGAAGACGAGCCCGAGCGTGGAGCAGGGGGCGTTCGGCGTGGACATCCGGAACCGCGATGGATTGATCGTGATCTCCGACATGCGCACCGGGCTCTGGCTCTTCAAGATGACCGGATTCAACGGCTGGAACGGGCACACCTACGGCATGCCGAACATCTCGAGCGTCCAGGACTACGATCACGGGCCCGAGGGTGCCGCGGCGCCGGCGATGGGTTCCGGCGGCCATTGATCAGACGTTTCGGCGCCTCGCTCCTCGCGGCGGGGTTGTTGGCCGGCGGACCGTACGACATCACGCTCCTCCCGACGCCTTCGGCACCAGCCGCGCTAGGCACTGCGCGGCTGGTGAATGCGCCGTCGCCATTCGGGATCGCCGTTTCCCCTGATGGCCACGCCCGGTACGACATCGTCCTTCGCATCACGGGCCTGCCGGCGCCGGGCACACTAGGGGCATATCACACCTACGTCGCCTGGGCGGCCACGCCTGATCTCAAAGACTGGACCCGGCTGGGGGTAGTGACCAACGGCGCGTCCACCGTCGGGGTCGCCCAATACGACAAGTTCCTGCTCGTCATCACGGCGGAGGCGGGGCCGGAGCCGCGGAACCGCGGCGGACCAACCGTCCTTCACGGGACCTC
>DATBCM010000485.1:0-3762 GCA_036270455.1 Gemmatimonadales bacterium
CCACCATCGTCCCCGTCAAGCTCCACACGCCTTAGTGCTTGGCCGTCAGCCGCTGGAGCTGGATCCGCGCCTGACCTAACGTCGAATCCTTCGCGATCGCGTCTTTGAACGCCGCGATCGCCTTCGCGGTATCCCCCTTGAACAGCAGGATATTTCCCAGCGTCATCGGCGTCTGTCCCGACGTCGGGAAAAACTCGGCGCTCATATTCAGAATGCCGATGGCATTGTTCACCCGGTTGGCCCGCGCCTCGCCCTGCGCCAGACCGATCAGCGGCAGCTCCCGGAAGTCATACGCCTCCCCGCCCGCATACCTCGTACGCAGATCCCGGTAGTGCGCCAACGCCGCTGCGAGCCCCGAATCCGCGAGGTAGAGCTGCATCTCGTCGTCCAACAGCCGCGGACGCGAGACGCCGCGGTGGCACGTCTCGCAGCGCACCACGACGTGCGGCATCGGCCGGTCGGGCACATCCGCCAGATGTTCTTCATTGATGTGGCTCAGCATGTCGATCATCACCCGCGCCACCCGCTTGGTCCGCTTGTCGTCGGACTTGAAGTTCACGGAGTCGAGCGGCTGTCCCTCCTTCCCGACATGGCAGTAGGTGCAGCGGACGCCGAGTCCCAGGGCGAAGCCCCGCATGGTGGTGATGAGCTCACGCTGCGAGATGTTCTTCGGCAGGACCTTGAGGTTGGTAAAGCTGTCGGGAGGGAACTTCCCTTGGGACGCAAGTGACGTCGCGCCGACGAATATCAGGGCGGGGAAGAGCGCAAGACGCATGGAGACTCCGAGGTGTCGGGTGTCAGGTGTGAGGTGTCAGAATGTTCATGGCGCAGTGAGTCAGCGCCACCCGTTTTCGGACACGCGGGCATTTACCTGACACCCGGCACCTGGCACCTGACACCTGACACCTGACACCTACTGCTCATCGGCACTCGGCCCATACATCCCGGGAATCGGCACGCCGAGCTGCCTCAGATACACGCCGAGCTGTGCGCGATGGTGGATCAGGTGGTTTTGCATCATCCGCCGGTACCCGTAGTAGCGCGTCGCCGTCCAGGCGGGCGTGCCGCCCCGGATGAACGACCACGCTTCATTGAATGTGTCATCGGACGTTCCCGCCAACGTCGCCCGCGCGTCCGCCGCCCGCTGATCAAAGAGCGCGAGCCGCTCCTTCGTGGACTCGACCACCAGGGGTGGACGCCGCACCCCTCCTGGCATGACGTCGAACCCGGGCTCCACCAGGGCCCGGCCGGTCCAATGGGGCAGCTCGGCGACGTGGGTGGCGAGACGGCCGAGCGTCATCGACGTGTCGTGGGGACGCCACTCAGGGTTTCCGTCGGGCACGCGCTCGAGCATCTTGCGGGTGGCCACCATCTCCTTATCGAACTCGTGTAACATCATCTGCGACAGGGGCACGGGGCTCTCCTCGGGCTGGCGGTTCGTGGTTAAACTATTGCCGTCTCCTACCTGTGGATTTCTCCGATGCTGCTGATGCTGATCCTGCGCTTCATTCATATTGTGCTCGGCGTCCTGTGGGTCGGGTCGGTCTTCGCCATGACGATCGTGCTCGCGCCCGGCATGAAGGAGCTGGGCCTGCCGCTCGATCCCGTGATCCGCACCCTGACCCACAAGAAGTTCCCGCAGATGATGATGGCCTTCGGTGGTCTCACCGTCCTCGCCGGCCTCACCATGATGTGGTACCTGTCTCGCGGTCACGAGGCTGACTACTTCGCCTCTCCCATGGGGCGCACGCTCTCACTCGGCGGCCTGTGCGGCATCCTGGCGCTCGTGATCGGCGGCTCGGTGCAGCGGCCGGCCATGGAGAAGGCCGGGAAGATCCAGGCTGATTTAAAGAACAATCCGCCCAAGGGCGATGATCCGCGAGTGGCCGACCTGGCCCGACTCCAGAACCGCGTGGTGACGGCCGGGCAGCTGGTGTTCGGCCTGATGTTCCTCGCCGTGACCTGCATGGCGGTGGCCCGCTACATCTGAGCTAGCGGACGGCGAGGTTCCGGGGGCATCGTTGGGGGTCCTTCAGGTCCAGGAGCCCCGGATGTCCCGTAGCCTCGCCGTTTCATTCAGTCTTGTTCTTGTCGCTTCCTCTCTGGTTGCGCAGAGCAACCGGTATCCTGTCACACGCCGCGACACCACCACGGACAATTACTTCGGCACTCGAGTTCCGACGCCCTATGGGTGGATGGAAGACCAGAACGCGCCCGAGGTCACCCAATGGGTCGACTCCCAGAATGTCGTTACTTCCCATTATCTGGACGGGGTGGCGCTCCGCGGGACCTTCAAGGACCGCCTGACGGCCTTGTGGAACTACGCCCGCGTCACGGTCCCCGACCGTCCGATGCGGGGTGGGGCACTCTACTTCACCAAGAATTCTGGGCTCCAGAGCCAGTCACCGATTTACCGGATGACGCCGCAGTCGTCCCGGGCCCAAATGGTGCTCGATCCCAACACGCTCTCCGCCGACGGCTCCGTTGCCCTCTCCACGTGGAGCGTGTCTCCGGACGGGCGGTACCTGGCGTACGGACTCTCGCCGGGCGGCTCCGATTGGCGCGACCTTCACGTGCGCGTGCTGGCGACCGGGAATGACCTGCCGGACACGGTGCGCTGGGCCAAGTTCTCGGGCGCGAGCTGGACCGTCGACGGGAAGGGGTTCTTCTATTCGCGTTTTCCCGCTCCCCCGGCCGGCCAGATGCTCACCGCCGCCCCGCTCAATCAGAAGGTCTACTACCATCTTCTCGGCACCTCGGACTCAGCCGACAAACTGGTCTTCGACCAGCCCGATCACCCCGACTGGTACGTGAACGGCTTCGTCACGGAGGATGGGAAGTACTTAATCCTCTCGTATGGCAACGCCACCGACCGGAACCACCTCTCCTACGCGGATCTGGGTGATCCGCGCCATCCGAACGTCACGCCGGATGTGAAGCCCCTGTTCCCCGCGTACGACGCCTCCTACCGGTACGTCGGAAACCAGGGCAACACCTTTTTCATTCGGACCACCAATGGCGCTCCGAAGGCCAGGATCATCGCCGTCGATCCGGCGAACCCGGCCCCCGAGAAGTGGCGCGTCGTGGTCCCCGAAGGGCCCGATGCGCTCGAGGGCGCGGTGATGGCGGGCGGGCGGCTCATCGTCCAGGACCTGGCGGACGTGAAAGGCCGGCTGCGCATTTTCTCGACGGAAGGCCGCGCCATGGGCGAAGTGCCCGTGCCGGGAATCGGATCGGTCGGCGGTCTCTCCGCGCGGAACGACACGCCGGAGCTCTACTACTCCTTCGCGTCCTTCCTGCGGCCCGCGACGGTCTACCGGTATGACCTGATCAGCCGCAAGACGAGCTCCTTCCAGCCGCCCCGGGTGCCGTTCGCGGCGAGTGCGTACGAGACGAAGCAGGTGTTCTACACGTCGAAGGACGGCACCAAGGTCCCGATGTTCATCACGGCCAAGAGGGGCATCGCGCTGGATGGCTCACACCCGACCGTGCTGTACGCCTACGGCGGATTCGACATCAATATTACGCCCGGCTTCAGCCCGGTGGTGGCGGTGTGGCTCGAGCATGGCGGCGTGTACGCGGTGCCGAACCTGCGCGGAGGCGGGGAATACGGCGAAGCCTGGCACCACGCGGGGATGTTCGAGAAGAAGCAGAACGTCTTCGACGACTTCATCGCCGCGGCCGAGTACCTCATCAAGTCTGGGTACACATCAGCGGCCCACCTGGCGATTCATGGGTACTCGAATGGGGGGCTGCTCGTGG
>DATBCM010000486.1:0-5954 GCA_036270455.1 Gemmatimonadales bacterium
CGTGAGGAAGAGGGAACCACCGGCCCCCCCCAGGCTCTCCGGGACCTCGATACCCATCAAGCCAAGCTCGAAGAATTTCGGGATCAGGCCGGGGTCCAGCTGGGCGGCGCGCTCCATGGCGCCCACCCGGGGCCGGATCTCCTGCTCGGCGAAGTCCCGCACGGCGTCCCGGAACATCTGCTCTTCTTCCGAGAGGCGGGTCAGGGGGAGTGCTTCGGTCGTCGTGGTCATGGGACCGGGGAATGTAGCCGCGGGGGAGGACCCCCTCAACCAACCTTTGGGCTTCTTTCAGTATCCAACCGGAAAGCACCCGTCCCTCACGAAACGCCCGTCTGAGGCGGACCGTAGGGCCCTCGCACCCCAACAGGAGTCCACAACCCATGCGCGTCTCCTCCGCGCCCCTCGTCGCCGGAATCCTCATGCTGGCCGGCGCGCCCGCCGTGACGGCTCAGAATGGCACCTATCCGATCAAGGGTGATGACCTCGCGATCTACAACCTCGCCGGTCTGCTCCGCGTGGAGCCGGCGACGGGGAGTGATGTCGTGGTGGTGGTCCAGACCGGCGGCGCGGATGCCGGCCGGCTGAAGGTCGCCACCGGCGTGGTCCGCGAGCATGACGGACTGCGCGTGATGTACCCCGAGGACGTCATCGTCTATCCGGTGCTCGGCCGCCATTCCAGCACCACGATGGACGTGAACGACGACGGCACCTTCGGGATCGAGGGCGACGAGCACGAAGGACACCGGGTCCGCATCCGGGGAGACGGGTCGGGGCTCGAGGCCTGGGCCGATCTGACCGTCAGGATCCCCGCCGGCAAGACCGTCCATCTGCGCGTCGGTGTCGGGAAGGCGACGGTCACCAACGTCGACGGGGTGATCAAGGTCTCGGTCGGATCGTCGGACGTGAGCGCGACGGGCGTGAAGGGCACCCTGGTGCTGTCGACCGGGTCAGGCGACATCCACGTTACGGACGCGACCGCGGAGCTGAAGCTCGAGACGGGATCCGGTGACGTCACGATGAGCCGCATCACCAACGGCGGCGTGAAGGTCGAAACGGGATCGGGCGACGTCACCGGTGATCACGTCAGCACCGGGAAGCTGGTGCTGAGCTCGGGGTCCGGCAGCATCACGGTGGGTACGGTCAAGGCAGCGAAGGTTTCGCTCGAGACGGGGAGCGGAGACGTCGATATCGGTCTGGTGGCCGGCATCGAGACGCTCGAGGGCAGCACCGGGTCGGGCACCATCACCCTCTCGGTCCCCTCGACCCTCGGCGCCGACGTGGAGCTCGACACGGGCTCCGGAGAAATCGATCTGGGTGGAGTCGAGGTGAAGGTCCGGAAGCTCCGGAACGACCACCTGTCCGGGACGATTGGGAGCGGCGGCGGGACAATCAAGCTGGAAGCAGGTTCGGGAGATATCAACTTGCGGAAGACCTGATGGGTCGTGAACATGGTTGAATGACCGACGACTCCATCAGGGCTGACGTTTGGCTTTGGGCTGCTCGATTCTTCAAGACGAGGGCCGACGCTGCCGAGGCGATCGGGGGCGGCAAGGTGTTGATCGGGGATGCGAGGATCAAGCGCGCGAAGCCCCTTCGCATCGGCGATCGGCTCCGGATCCGCAAGGGTCCGTACGACTTCTACGTGACCGTGCGAGCCCTCTCGGCGCGCCGGCTGGGCGCCGAGGCGGCCGCGGTGCTCTATGAAGAGGATGTCGAGGGGAAGAAGGCACGGGTCCAACTCGCGGAACAACTGCGGATCGCCCCGTCGCTCACCTACGAAGGGAAGGGCCGGCCTACCAAGCGGGAACGACGGGAGCTCGACCGGCTCAAGGGCGAATCAGAGCCTTGATGAGCTGAATCTGTCCGGCGTGGTACAGGTCGTGGGACGCGATGCCGTAGATCGTGGCCTCGTTGGTCCACCGGGACTTCCAGGCGCGGAGCCTGAGCCGGTTCACCGGAAAGGTGCGGATCGCCTCCCGCAGCAGCCGATGCTCGTGCTTCAGCAGCGCGATATCCCGTTTCCAGAGGCTCGCGCTGGGGCGCCGGGGCATGGCGGGGAAGTTGGCCGGCGCCCGGGGGAATTCGATCCCAGAGTCGCGGGTGAGCCTCCGCCTGACGACGCACTTCCAGTAGGCGGTATGCAGGGCGACCTCCCAGATGGAGTGGCGGCCGGAAGCCGGGCGCCTCCGGGCCTCCTGCCAGGTCACCCCCCGGAGCGTTCCGGCCAGGGGCGTGCCGTGCCAGGCGGCATGGTCGAAGGCCTGGTCGACGACTTCGAGAAGCAACGCGATACGGGCGTTGCGGGGCATGGCTTTCGGTCAATCTCCCGGATGCGGGACCGGCGCCCCGAGGGGGGCCGGCGCTTTACCAAGCCAGTGTTGGAATTCGTCCAGATACGTATAGATCACCGGCGTGATGTAGAGCGTGATCAGCTGCGAGAAGGCGAGTCCCCCCACCACCGCGAGACCGAGGGGCCGGCGGGACTCGGAGCCGGCGCCGAAGCCGATCGCGATCGGCAGCGTGCCCATCAGGGCCGCCATGGTGGTCATCATGATCGGCCGGAAGCGCACCAGGCACGCCTCGACGATCGCCGCTTCCGCATTCTTCCCTTCCTTGCGCTCGGCCTCGAGCGCAAAGTCGATCATCATGATCGCGTTCTTCTTCACCAGGCCGATCAGCATGATGATGCCGACGAAGGAATACACCGAAAGATCCGTCCGGAAGATCAGCAGGGTGAAGAGTGCTCCGAAGCCCGCAAACGGGAGCCCCGATAGAATCGTCAGTGGGTGGATGAAGCTCTCGTAGAGGATTCCCAGCACCATGTAGATGACGAGGATGGCAACGACGAGGAGGGCGAGGAGGCCCTGCTGGCTGGCCTGGAACGCTTGCGCGGTCCCGGCGAAGCTCGGGGAGATGGTGGCCGGCAGGACCTGATTGGCTTCCTTCTGGACCGCCGCCACCGCGTCGCCGATCGCGACGTTGGGGCGGAGGTTGAAGGAGATGGTCACGGCGGGTACCTGGCCCGCGTGGTTCACTGACAGCGGGCCCATGCTGGCCGTGAGCTTCGCGACGGCGCCGAGGGGAACCAGGGAGCCGGACGCTGAGCGGACGTACAGCATGTTGAGCGCCGAGAGGTCCTTCTGGTACTGGGGCAGGAGCTCCATGATCACCCAGTACTCGTTGTTTGGGGTGTAGATGGTCGAGACCTGACCCGACCCGTACGCGTCATACAGGGCGGTCTCGATCTGCTGGGCGGTGACCCCCAGGGTGGCGGCGCGGTCCCGGTCGATCTGGACCGAGACCTGCGGGTTCTTGATCTGGAGGTCCGACGTCACGTCTTGGAGTAAGGGCTCTTGTTGGAGCCGCTGCGTCAACTCCGTGGCACTCGTATACAGTTGTGTGACGTCCGAGCTCTGCAGGGTGAATTGATACAAGCTCTTCGATTGGCGCCCTCCGACGTTGATGGGCGGAGGATTCTGAAGGTAGACCGTGATCCCGGGGATGACGGCGAGCTTGGGCCCGAGCTCCCGGATCACCCCGTTGGCGTCGAGTTTGCGCTGATTCTGCGGCAGCAGGTGGATCAGGATGCGGCCCTGGTTCGAGCCTCCGGACACCGAAGACATGAAGTGCTCGACGTTCGGATCTTTGGCGATGATGGCCGCGATGGACTGCTGGTGGTCGGCCATCGACTGATACGACGTGCCCTCGGCCGTCTCCGTCGTGCCCCGGATCGACCCGCTGTCCTCGTCGGGAATGAAACCCTTCGGCACCAACTTGAAGAGGCCGATAGTGGCGAGGAGAATCAGACCGGAGACCACCATCGAGAGCCGGCGCCGGCCCATCACCCACTCGAGGGACCGCCGGTACGCGTCGAGCACCCGCTCATAGACGCGCTCCGACGCGTTGTAGAACTTGCCGTGCTGCTCCTCGCCATGGGCCTTGAGGAAGCGGGAGCAGAGCATGGGCGTCAGGGTCAGGGAGACGAACCCCGAGACCAGGATCGCCACGCCGATGGTCACCGCGAACTCGTGGAACAGCCGCCCGATGATGCCGCCCATGAACAGCACCGGGATGAACACCGCCGTCAACGACAGCGTCATCGAGAGGATGGTGAATCCGATTTCCTTCGATCCCTCGAGCGCGGCCTGCATCACCGGCGTGCCCATTTCGATGTGCCGGACGATGTTCTCCAGCATCACGATGGCGTCGTCCACCACGAATCCCACCGAGAGGGTGAGCGCCATCAGGGACAGATTGTCGAGGCTGTAGCCCAGCAGGTACATCACCGCGAACGTGCCGATGATGGAGAAGGGCAGGGCGAGGCTGGGGATGATCGTCGCCGACATGTTCCGCAGGAACAGGAAGATCACCATCACGACCAGGACCAGCGTCAGGAGCAGGGTGAACTTGACGTCGTTCACCGAGTCGCGAATCGATATCGCCCGGTCGTACAGCACGTTGACTTTTACCGACGCCGGGATCTGCTCCGACAGCTGGGCCACCATCTTCTGGACCGCTTCGGATACCTGGACCGTGTTCGTCCCCGGCTGCCGCTGAATGGCGAGGACGATAGCCCGCGTGCCGTCGAACCAGCTGAACGACTTGTTGTCCTGCATGTCGTCGAGCACCAGGCCCAGATCGCCGAGCCGGACGGGATTGCCGTTGCGGTAGGTGACGATCAGCTGGCGGAAGGCCGGCGCGTTGGAAATCTGCCCATTGGCTTGCACCGTGTAGGCCTTGTCGTCCCCCCACAGCGTGCCCGTCGGCATGTTGACGTTGCCGGCGCCGATGGCGCTCGCCACCTGATCGATGCCGATGCTCCGGGAGGCCATCTGCCGGGGATCGAGCTGGATGCGCACCGCGTACTTGGACGACCCGAACACCTGCACCTGCGCCACGCCCTCCACTGTCGAGATGTGCTGGGACAGGAACGTCTCGGCGTACTCGTCCAGCGTCGAGAGCGGGAGGGTCTTGGTCGACAACGCCATATAAAGGATGGGCGAGTCGGCCGGATTCACCTTCTGGTATGACGGCGGAATGATGCCCTGGGGGAGCTGGCGCAGGGTCTTCGAGATCATCGCCTGCACGTCCTGCGCGGCCGCGTCGATGCTGCGGTCGAGCGAGAACTGCAGGGTAATGTTGGTCGAGCCCAGGGTGGACGACGACGTCATCTGGTCGACGCCGGCGATGGTCGTGAACTGCTTCTCCAGGGGGGTCGCGACGGCCGAGGCCATCGTTTCGGGGCTCGCGCCCGGGAGGGAAGCGCTGACCGACACCGTCGGGAAGTCGACGTTCGGCAGATCGTTCACCGGGAGCAACCGGTATCCCATGATGCCGAAGAGCAGGATGCCGAACATGACCAGTGTGGTCATGACCGGCCGCCGGATGAACGCCACTGCGATGTTCACTTATCCCCCATCTGCGCCGACCCGCCGTTCTTCACCGACACCTTGGCCCCCGACGCGAGCCGGACCTGACCATCCGTCACCACGGTTTCGCCGGCCTTGATACCCTGGGCGATGACCGCGAGGTCGCCCGACGTCCGCTCGACGGTGACCGGGCGCAGCGTCACGGTCTGGTCCGGATTTACGATGAAGACGAAGGTGCCCGTCTGCCCAGTGGTGACCGCTGCGGAGGGGATCACGACGGCCCCCTTCTCCACGTAGAGCTCCAGGCGGACGTTCACGAATTGGCCTGGCCACAGCGCCCGATCCTCGTTGGTGAACTCCCCCTTCAACAGCACGGTGCCGGTGCTCGTGTCCACGGCGTTATCCAGGAACGTCAGGCGGCCCGTTTCGTCGGCCGCGGTGTCCCCGGAGGCGGTGGGATTCACCCGGATCTGCAGATCATTCCCCTTGAAGCGCTGAATCTGCGGCAGGTTGACCTGCGGCACGGCGAACCGGACCAGGATGGGCCGGATCTGATTGATGATCACGAGCGGCGTCACGTTGTTC
>DATBCM010000487.1:0-1753 GCA_036270455.1 Gemmatimonadales bacterium
CTTCATCGTGATGTTTGGCGGCGTCGTCTACGCCATCACCGGGCCGCGGTTGTCGGGCAGGCAGGACGCCTCCGGCTCGGCGCCCGGGTCGGCGCGCCAGCGACGCCACAAGGGCGGCGGCTCTTTCACCAGTCGGATGGAGGACCGGTTCCGCCGGCGCTTCGACGAGTAACGGAACCGGCGCACACAACGGGGTAGCCATCGGCTACCCCGTTTTTTAGTGGTCGACGGGCCCGAGTCTGTCGAGTCCGGTCCGAGTCCCGATTGAGCCGCAATCGAGTCCCGGCGCACGATTCGCGCCCCATTGGGCCCCACCCGTCGCCCCACTGCTCCCCACCTCACCGTTTCGGCGCCCTGAAGTGCTCTTTTCGGGCACCGCGACCGAGTCCCGACGCGACCCCGCCGGCCCCCGGATGGGCATGGGAAGGCCGTCGGTGGAGATTGACCGGGAAAACTCCGTCACGACACCCCATTAATGGGGTGAAGTGGGGGATTGTGGGGTATGGTGGCTGAAGCGTTTGGGTGAGGCGAGAGCCGGGTCTCCACGGGAGGTGAGCTGGTGTTTCTCGGCACCTACACGCCCAAGCTCGACGACAAGGGGCGGCTGACGTTGCCCGCCAAGTTCCGCGACACGTTGGCAGGGGGGTTGATGGTCACCAAGAGCCAAGATCACAGCCTGGCCGTCTACCCGCGGGCGGCATTCGAGGAGCTGGCCCTGCGGGCGAGCAAGACCTCGCGGAGCAACCCCGAAGCCAGGGCCTTCCTGCGCAACCTCGCCGCCGGCACGGACGAGCAGCATCCCGACGCCCAGGGCCGGATCACGTTGTCCCCCGACCACCGCCGTTACGCGAACCTGACGAAAGACTGCGTGGTGATCGGGGCGGTCAACTACCTGGAAATCTGGGACGCGCAGGCCTGGCAGGACTACCAGCAGACCCACGAAGAGAACTTCTCCGCGGCCAGCGATGAAGCACTCGGCGACATTATCTGAGGCGCATGCCCGTGCATCGTGGCCTCTGCCCGAACCGACCCTGGCGTACTTCCCCAACGCCAGGTTCGTGCCTTCGGACAGGGACCAGGGTGCATGTGCGGCCCGGAGAGGCGTTGCGGTGGTTGATAATTCAGATGACTTCGGGCATGTACCCGTCCTGCTGCGACGCTGCGTCGACCTGCTCACCCCGGCCCTGACACGCCACCACTCTGACGGTTCCGGGGCGGTCCTCGTCGACGCCACCATTGGTGCGGGCGGGCACGCGGAGCGGTTCTTGACCGAGCTGCCGGGGTTGCGCCTGATCGGTCTCGACCGCGACCCCGGCGCGTTGGACATCGCCCGCGCTCGGCTGTCGCGATTTGCCGACCGAATCACGTTGGTGCACACGCGGTATGACGGCCTCGCCGGCGCGCTGACCGAATGTGGTTACACCGCAGCCGAATCGGTCGACGGAGCGCTGTTCGACCTCGGCGTCTCGTCCATGCAGCTGGACCGCGCGGAGCGGGGCTTCGCGTATGCCCAGGACGCGCCGTTGGACATGCGGATGGACCCGTCGTCTCCGCTGACCGCCGCCGACATCGTCAACACCTACGACGCGGCGGCGCTGGCGGACATCCTGCACCGCTACGGCGAGGAACGGTTCGCGCGGCGCATCGCCTCGCAGATCGTCCGCCAGCGCGCGCGGACCCCATTCACCTCGACCGCCGAGTTGGTCGCCCTGCTCTACCAAGCGATTCCGGCTCCGGCCCGGCGCACCGGCGG
>DATBCM010000488.1:0-2625 GCA_036270455.1 Gemmatimonadales bacterium
CGCAGAACAGCGAAGCGAGGATCTCCGGCACGACGACGAAGAAGTTGAAGATCCCCATGTAGATGCCGGTTTTGTTTGGGGGCAGCACGGCGGCCAGCATGGCATAGGGCATGGAAAGCGTACTGGCCCAGGCGATGCCGACGCCGATCATCGACACCAGCAGCATCTGGGGGCTGCCGATCACGGTGATCGACAGGAGGCCCAGCGCGCCGCAAAGGAGGCACACGATGTGCGCCATCTTCGGCGAAGACCAGCGGGCGAGTGGGGGAATGCCGAACGCGACCAGCGCGGCGACGCCATTGTACACGGCAAAGCACACGCCGACCCAATTGGCGCCGTCGTTGTACAGCGCGGACGTCGGGTCCGTCGTGCGGTAGATGTGACTGGTCACCGCTGTCGTGGTGTAGATCCACATCGCGAACAGCGCGAACCAGGAGAAGAACTGCGCCAGCGCCAGTTGCTGCATAGTGCGGGGCATGGCGATCAGGTCATGCAGGATGGTTCGGGTTACGCTCCGGTCCTGCTCCGGTTCAGGGGCGACCCCGAACGACGCCATCTCTTGAGGGGAATACTCCTTCGACGTGACGACCGTCCACACCACCGCGATTAGGAACGCCGCGGCCCCGAGGTAGAACGAGAAGCGGACGGAGTCTGGAATCTGCCCCGGGGCAGCCTCATTGGCGACGCCGAGCCAGTTCGTCAGCATCCAGGGCAGCATGGACGCGACGACAGCGCCGGTCCCGATGAAGAAGCTCTGGAGGGCAAATCCCGTCACGCGCTGTGAGGCAGCGAGATTATCGCCGACGAAGGCCCGGAACGGCTCCATCGAGATGTTGATCGACGCGTCCATGATCCACAGCATGCCCGCCGCCACCCAGAGGGCCGGAGAGTTGGGCATGACGATCAAGGCGAGCGAGGCGAGAATGGCCCCTGTCAAGAAATAGGGACGGCGGCGGCCCAGGCGATTCCAGGTGCGGTCCGAGAAATAGCCGACGATGGGTTGAACGACGAGGCCCGTGAACGGCGCCGCAATCCAGAGGATCGGAATCGCATCAACGTTGGCACCGAGGGTCTGAAAAATCCGGCTTACGTTCGCGTTCTGGAGCGCGAAGCCGAATTGAATCCCCAGGAACCCGAAGCTCATA
Organism: Gemmatimonadales bacterium; assembly: GCA_036270455.1. Taxonomy (GTDB): domain Bacteria; phylum Gemmatimonadota; class Gemmatimonadetes; order Gemmatimonadales; family GWC2-71-9; genus 40CM-2-70-7. Next base: position 1,146 of record DATBCM010000488.1, read on the forward strand.
TTCCAGATCTGCCAGAACGAGAGTCTGGGTTTCTCCATGTCAGGCGCTCCCCTCGGGGTATGCTGCGCGGGCCTGCGCAAGGCGCCGAGCCAAGTCGCTAATCTCCACGTCCGTGAACACTTCGTCGAGCAGCTTCCGCATGGGACGCTGCCAGTTGGGGCGGGCTTGCGACGTGGTCCCCGGCAGATTCACACCCCGGTCCTCGAGCCAGAGATCCTCCAGCCAGGGCATGACCAAGGGGCTTTCCGAGCGCCCCAGCCACTCGAGGAGCTCCCCGAGCAGCGCCCGGGGATCATCGGCGGGACGGTCGAAGCGCCCGCTGACACCAGCAACGATGGCCGCCCGTTCCTCACGGACCTCCGGGGCCTTCGTCGCCGCCAGGAGCCCGCTTTCCAACCGGTCCTCGATGTCCTTTCCCTTGAGCCACCCCGCGAACGTGGGGGTGTCGTGGGTCCCGACGAGCGCCACGTCACGTCCCGTGGGAGGAGTCGGCGCAGGTTCTTTGTGCCAGTCCTGAAACTCCGCCAGGTACATCCCCCAGATCTTCCGTTGGGGAAGCGCCTCGTCGATCTCCGGCGGCACGGTGCCGAGGTTCTCGCCGACGATCTCGCACCGGTGCCGGTGCGACTCGAGCGTGAGTAGGGCGAACAGCTCCTCGGCGGGATACGAGACGTAGGTCCCCTGATCGAGTCGCATGCCGTGGGGAATCCAGTAGAGCCGGGTCCAGGCCATGATGTGATCGACGCGGAGCACGCCGGCGAGCGCCGCGAGATGTCCGATACAGGCGTCGAGGTAGCGATGACCTTCCCGGCGTGATTCCGTGGGGAGGACGGGAGCGAATCCCCAGTCCTGCCCGCTCGGGAAGCCGCGATCGGGCGGTGCGCCGACCGACATCCCGGCGGCGAACAAGCTCTGGCGTGACCAGGTATCGTAGCCGTCGGGGTGCACGCCCACGGTGAGGTCGAGTCCCAGCCGCATTCCGTCCGTATCGAGACGCTGCCGCAGGTCGCGCAGCTGGCGGCGGGCAGTGGTTTGGGCCACCAGGTGAAAACGCTCCTCGTCCGGATCGACCTGATCGGGCGTCAATCTCCCCGCGCGGGCGGCGCCGGGCCAGCTGCGCCAATCGCGGCCGAGTCTCGCCTGCGCACCTCGAAAGCGCGCGTATCGCGCCAACTCGGCGTCGATCTCCGAGGGATCGGGAAGCGGCCGGGACTTGAGTGCGCGCCGCACGTTGGCACCCGCTTGGACCACGTCGAGCCGGATCGGTTCCGGCATTGGGCGATGGTCGTCACCCAGATCGAGAATGAGCTCGGACCAGAAGAGCCGGCTGACGGGAGAATACGGACTGGGTTCCGCGGGCGGGGTGTTGAAGGTCGGGAGGAGGGGGAGCAGGGTGAGGACATCCCCTCCCAGACTCTTGAGCCAGCGACACATGGATTCGAGATCGTGGAGGTCGCCGAAGGTTCGTGAACGGGTGGAG
>DATBCM010000489.1:0-3426 GCA_036270455.1 Gemmatimonadales bacterium
CGACGGGGACGTCACATACAGCCAGCCGGTATCGGGGCCGGTGTAGACCGTGGGGCCCGTCGCGAGGCCGGTCAGGACTCCCGCCGAGCCGTTGGTGACGATGATCTGCTGCGACGCGGGGGCCGGGCCATTCCGGGTCGCGCCGAAGGCCAGGCTGTCCGTGCTCGTCGCGATGGTCGCTGCGGGCGTCACGGTCACCTGGGCGCTCGCGGACTTCCCCTCGGCCGTGGCGGTGACGGTGGCGTTCCCGATGGCGGCCGAAATGAGGTGGCCGTCAGAGGTGATGGTGACGACGGACGGGTTGCTCGACGACCAGGTGATCTTGGCCCCGATGTACTTCACGCCCCGGCTGTCGGTCGCGATCCCCTCGAGCAGGATCGTATCGCCTACGGGCATCACCACGGAGTCGGGCTCGATGACGAGGACCGCGACATCCTTCGGACCGATGAGTGTGTCCGTGGTGCAGGCGAAGAACAGGACGGTGGCCAGGGCCACCAGGAAGGGGAGGCCCGAACGGACGTGACGACGTGTGGTCACTTGATGGTTTCGATGCGCCACTTCCCGTTTTGCCGGGTGAAGGTGGCGACGTAGTTATGGGGTTGGTCCTGGGACTTCCCCTGCACCTCGTAATGCAACTGCTCTTGGACAGTGGCGGTGGCTACGTCGCCGGTTGCCGGCTGAATGTCCGACACCCGGAATTCGGACTTGATCTTGGACGCGAATTGGAAGAAGGTCGTCCACCTCGACGCCTGGTCGGAAGTCAGCGTGGGATACACGCTCCGCATCCGGTCCAGGCTCTTGGCTTCGAGCGCTCCTTCGTAGGCGGCCACGACGCCTTGGATATCCGCCGGCACGATCGGCGGCGGTGGTGGAGGCGTCGCGGGCGTCGGGGCCGGGACGGGGTCGGTCTTCGGCGCCGTCTGCTGCTGTTGTTGGGCCGGGGTCGTCTGCGCCGGCACCTGGATCACGGACTTGGGTGTGTCCTTGGGCACCGTGCCGACCTGCTGGGACGGACGGCCCGCGGGCTGTCCCGGACGGCGCTGGGGCGGCGTCGGCGACGGCCGGGACGGCGCCGGGTTGTTGGTCTGGGGTGTGTTCAGCGCCACCTGATTCACGGGCGTCGAATCGGTCTTCGGCTGCGTCACTGGTGCCTGCGCCGTGTGCTGCTGCGTCGCGTTGGGATCAGCGCTGACCTTCGGGGCCCAGGGCTTGAGCACGGCGAGCGTGATGCCGGCCGCCACCAGCACGCCCCCGCCGAGCAACCAGCCCTTCTTCGAGCGGCGCCCTTCGGCGTGCGTCACCGTGATGGTCGCGGTGGCGCTCGCGCCCTCGCACGTGCACGTGATCAGGACTTCGCCTTCGGCGACCGCGTTCACCAGGCCCTGCGGCGTGATGGTCGCCATCTCCGGCGCGGTCGAGGCCCACGTGACCCGTGGCCCAACGAGCGTCTTGCCGCCCGTGCCCTTGAGCTTGGCGGTGAGCTGCACCGCGCCGCCCACTGCGACCGACACTTGTTGCGGGACGATGCCGAAGCCGGTGCCGCCGGTCGTGGACACGGTGGTCTTGCCGGCGTGCGTCCGCCCCGGCATCGACACGGGCGTGGTCAGGCGCTTCAGCATCTCGGTGTTCTTGTTCGATGCCGCGAGCGTCATCAGCTGCGTACGCACCGGATCGTCGGGCGTCAGGGCCGGCACGCCGATCGCGGAGATGGCGTCCTCGACACTCGGGAACCGGTCGCCGGGCTCCTTGGAGAGCATCCGGCTCACCGCGCTCACGATGTCGGGCGGGCAATCGGGCCGGGCTTCCGACAAGGGCGGCGGGGGATCGTTGAAGTGCGAGTACATGATCGCCATGATGGAATCGCCCCCGAAGGGGAGCTTCCCGGCGAGCATCTCGTACGCCACCACACCCAGCGAGTACTGATCGGACGCGCCAGTGAGCTCCTTCGCGGCGCACTGCTCGGGGCTCATGTACGACGGCGTACCGACGGTGGCCCCGGTCATGGTGAGTCCCTTGGTCTCGGTCACCTTGGCGATGCCGAAGTCGGTGACCACGGCCCAGCCCTCGGTGTCCACCATGACGTTCGCGGGCTTTACATCCCGGTGAATGATGCCGCGCTTGTGCGCATAGCCGAGCCCCGCGCCCACCTGCTGGAGGATCTGCTGCGCCATCTGGATCGGGAGCTTGCCGGTTTCCTTGATGATGGAGTCCAGCGGCCGGCCTTCGACGAACTTCATCACGAAATAGACGATCTGGTCGCCTTCCTTGACCGCGTAGATCGGGATGATGTTCGGATGGGAGAGCGACGCCGCCGTGCGCGCTTCGCGCTTGAAGCGCTCGACCATGCCCTCGCCCGTCAGCAGGGCGGGGGACATCACCTTGATGGCGACCTTGCGGTCCAGGGCGATTTCGTGCCCCAGGTACACCGTCGCCATCCCGCCGCGCCCCAGCTCGGCCAGGACCTCGTACTCCCCGATGGTCGCGTGCCGCAGGACGTCATGGAGGGCGGTGGCGCTCATCGTCGCCCGCACCATGTCCTGTTTCGGGACGAACGCGGTGGCGACGTTCCCCTGCTGCCCGGACACGTCGGCGCCGCAACCGGCGCAGAAGCGCTGCCCCGGCGCGATAGCCGTGCCGCACTTCCCGCAGATGGCGGGCTCAGTCACTGGCGAGCGTCCAAACGGGTGTCGGGGGGCGGAGCATAAGGAGGGATAATATACCGCCCTACAACGACTTGGGCAGTGTCAGGGAGGGGTAACGTAGCGGTGACGAAGCCCACGCGGAGGGCGTGCCGGACGTCGCACGCCCTCCTCCTACAAATGGACTATTTCCCGGCCGCGCAGGTCACCTTGATGCTCATGGGCGTGTAGATGTCCAGGGTGATGAACGCCACGAGCATGTTCACGAAGCTGAGCTGGGTCTCGACCTTTGAGACCCCTTTGGCTCCGCACTTGGCCTGCGTTTCCACGGTGCTGGGAGGTACCAGACCATAGATCCAAGCCGAAGCAAAACCTTTCTCGATTTCCGAGGAGGAGGGCGCAAGCCCGGTTTCAACGGTTGCGTGGAAGCAGCCGGCGGTGGAGACCAGCAGGGCAGCGCAAGCGATGGCGGCGATGGTGCGCATGGGTCCCTCAGAGGTTGGGAGGACCGGGCGAATATGCCCACCTCTGCAGGACCCCGCAAATCGCTCAATCCGCTGCTGTGGCCGCCGGCGTCGCCGCCTTGCGAAACGCCGGTAGCGCGTGGGAAAACTGGATCCAGACCACCGCGCCGAGAATGAGCGCCATGGCGACGAACGTCCGTGTGGTGACGGGCTCGCCCAGCAGGAGCCAGCCGAGCAGGACGGCGATGACGGGATTCACGTAAGCGTAGGTCCCGACGATGGTCGTCGGCGCGTGTTTGAGGGCGTAGGCGTAGGCGCTGTAT
>DATBCM010000490.1:0-3473 GCA_036270455.1 Gemmatimonadales bacterium
CTCGGTGCATCCAGCGGAAGGGTGGTGCGCTTGATCGTCCGGCAGGGGTTAGGCCGAGCGGCGCTGGGCATCGCTCTGGGCACGGGCATCGCCCTGCTGCTCGTGCGCCCCATGGCTCCTATCATGTTCGGCGTCGCTCCCGCCGACCCTGCGTCCTTCGCCGGCGTGACGATCCTCCTGCTGGGCGTGGCGTTCCTTGCGACCGCGGTCCCCGCGCTGGTCGCGGCGCGCGTCTCTCCGCTGGAGGTGATTCGCGCCGAGTAGAGATCGCGTCACCCCGGGCTTTCGCCTGGGGTCAGGTGACCCGGCGCCGCTTACGCAGCTCCTGTCGCCTGACCCCCGACCCCCCCGCCCGTCCCCTTGGTCATGAAGTACACCGGGATACCCAGAGCCACGATGATCAGGCCCACGCCTGCGTACTTCGTCTGCGTGATCAGGAGATCGATGCAGAGCACCAGCGTCGAGAGGAGATACACTCCCGGAATCCACGGGTACCCGGGGGCGCGCACCGGCCGCTCGGCGTCAGGCCGCTGCTTCCTCATCATGAACAACCCCAGCGCCGTGAACGCGTAGAATAACAGCTGCGCGGCGATGACATACGTCAAGAGATCGTTGTACGTGCCCGAGAGACAGAGCACCGACGTCCACACGGCCTGGATCCACAGTGCGAACTTCGGCGTCTGATGCGTGGGGTCGAGGGTGCCGGCCTTCTTGAAGAACAGGTTGTCCTTCGCCATCGCGTAGAACACGCGCGCACCCGACAGAATCAACCCGTTGTTGCACCCGAAGGTCGAAATCATGATGGCGCCCGCCATCAGGTAGAGCCCCGGGTCTCCGAACATGGCCTGCAGCGCCGCCGTGCCGACGCGATCCTGCGGGGCATGCGCGATCGAGTCGCCCGGCAACGTGACGAGATAGGCGACGTTCGCGAGCAGATAAAGAATCGTGACCGTGAGCGTCCCCATCGCCATCGACAGAGGCAGATCCTTCTTGGGGTTCTTGAGCTCCGATCCCGCGAATCCCACGTTGTTCCAGGAATCCATGGAAAAGAGCGACCCCACCATGGCCGAGCCGATGATGGGCAGGAGGGCGAGGGTCAGACCTTTGGCGGGCCAGAAGTTGGCGCCGAAGTTCGCCGCGATCGCCGTCGCGTTCCGGCCGATCAGGAGACCCAGCACCACGAGGCCGGCGAGAGACAGCGTCTTCACGATGGTCAGCGTCGTCTGAATGCGCGCACCGGAGCGCACGCCCCGGGCATTGATCCAGGTCAGCGCGATCACCGACACGATGGCGAGCAGGCGCTGAGGCGAGACGCCGATGGAGATCGGCCCGGAGCCCAGGTTGACCGTGGCGCCGAACCAGACGTCGGGAGAGAGCCCCGGCCAGAAGATGGCCGTGAACTTCGCGAACGCGACCGCCACCGCCGCGATGGTGCCCGTCTGGATCACCGCGAAGAGCGTCCAGCCGTAGAGATAGCCGAAGAGGGGCGAGATGCCCTCGCGCAGGTAGACGTACTGGCCGCCCGCGTTCGGGAACATCGCGGCCAGCTCCCCGTACGAGAGCGCGCCCATCAGCGTGATGACGCCCGACAGGGCCCAGACCAGGAGCATGACGCCCGGACTGGACACCTGCCGCATGATGTCGGCGGAGACGAGGAAGATTCCCGAGCCGATCATGGTGCCCACGACGAGGGCCGTCGCGTCGAGGCGCGTGATCTCCCGGCGGAACTCCGTGTCCTGCTTCACGCTGACACCCATCTCTTCTCCAGTAGCGGTTCGGGCCCTAACCTAGTGACTCCCCCTGGGGGCCGCTATGTTTTCGGGCGGGGAGGGGTCGGCGGCAACCTGCACGAGGCGGGGGATACCTGTGCAGCTCCAATCAGCGATCGCCGCCACGCTCCTCGTCTGCGCTCCCCTTGCCGCCCAGGATTCCACTCCACCCCTCTTCATTCCTCAGCTGCTCGGCGCCCAGGCCACTCTGATCGGACAGGACCTCTTCCGGTTCCAGGCGCCGTATAGTGGTCCAAAGAGCTTGGTCTCCACTGGGGACACGAAGGCGACCGACACTTACGGGATCTATTTCGGCGACAGGATAGCGCCCGGACTGGAAGGTTACCTCGACGTTGAAATGGCACGCGGATCTGGCATCAGCAACGGAACCGGAATGGCGGGAACCCCAAACGGGGACTTGATTCGACAAGGAACCTCCGGCCTAGGCCAGGGACCGTATCTCGCGCGTGGGTTCCTGCGGTATTCGGTGGCCCTCGCACAGGGGATCGCACCGAACGCCCGCGCCCAGGATCAACTCGAGGGGCCTGAACCCACAAGCCGTTTTGAAGTGGACGTCGGCAAGTTCGCCGTGGCGGACCTGCTGGACGTGAATCGCTTTGCCAACTCGACGAGAACCCAGTTCATGAACACGGGACTCGTCCAGAACACGGCGTGGGATTACGCTGCCGATACGCGCGGATACAGCTGGGGCTTGGCCCTTTCGCTGGTCGGGCCCAGGTGGGCACTGCGCTTAGGAACATTTGCGATGCCCCAAAAGGCTAACGGGAGCAGCCTCGACGTGTTCCCCCAAGCCCGCGGAGACAACCTCGAGGTCACGCTCCAGCCGGGATCGAGCGGCACCGTTGTGCGCGTGCTCGCATACGAGAATCACGCGCGCATGGGCATCTATGCCGACGCGGTAGCCCACGGCATCGCCGTCGACAGCGCGCCGAACATCGTTACCGACGACAGGCCGGGCCGCACCAAGACTGGCCTCGGCCTGAATATCGAGCAGCCCCTGGCCGATTCAGGAAATTCGGGCGCGTTTCTGCGGATAGGCTGGAATGACGGGAAGAACGAGGACTTCGCATTCACGGAAGTAGATCGTCACTTCAGCGTTGGCGGGCAGCTCTCCGGTGCGCATTGGGGCCGGCGGGCCGACATGTTCGCGGCGGCCCTTCTCGTCCACGGGATTTCCCCAGACCACCAGGCCTACCTGTCAGCCGGCGGCGTCGGCTTCTTTCTCGGTGACGGCCGTCTCAACTACGGGCTTGAAAGCATTCTCGAGGTGTACTACCGCGTGCAGATTGGTAATTATGTCGAGGTGACCCCCGACTTCCAGTGGATCCACAATCCCGGCTACAACCGTGACCGCGGGCCAGCCGCGGTCCTGTCCCTGCGCATCAACGCCCGATACTAGTCCACCTTTAGCGTCAGCATCCGCAGCTCGGTCATCTCCTGAATCGCCCAATGCACCCCTTCGCGGCCGAGTCCTGATTCCTTCGCGCCACCATACGGCAGCCGGTCGATCCGGAACCCCGGGATGTCGTTGCCGTTGACGGCCCCGACTTCGAGCTCGGCGTAGCAGCGAAACATGGTGTTCAGGTTGGTGGTGAACACACCGGCTTGCAGTCCATAGGGCGAGTCGTTCACCTGGGCGATCGCCTTGGACAGGTCGGTGTAGGCAGTGACCGTCACCAGCGG
>DATBCM010000491.1:0-11914 GCA_036270455.1 Gemmatimonadales bacterium
CTGGGCGCCGGCATTGGCCTGGGCCTGGCGGCCATCGGCGCCGGTATCGGCGTCGGTCTGATCGGCTCGCGGGCTACCGAAGCGATCGCCCGGCAGCCCCAGGCGTCCGGTGACATCCGCGGCGCGATGATTCTGACCGCCGCGCTGGTCGAAGGCGTCGCGCTGGTTGCCTGCGTGTTCGCTCTGCTCTTCAAGATTCTGGCCTAACGATGTTGGCGTTGCTGCAAGAGGCCACGGCGAAAGTCGCGACCCCGTTCGACATCAACGGGGGCGTGATCCTCTGGACCGTCGGCATTTTCCTGGTCCTCCTGGGCCTGCTGTGGTGGAAGGGCTGGCCCGAGATCATCAAGATGGTGGAGGAGCGGGAGCACCGGATCCAGAAACAGCTGGACGAGGCCGAGAAGGCCCGGGCGGAGGCGCAGGCCCTGCTCGAAGAGCACAAGAAACTCGTCGCTCAGGGCAAGGCGCAGGCCCAGGAGATCCTGTCCACCGCCAAGTCCGCCGCCAACAAGGAGCGGGAGGGCCTCCTGGCCAAGACGCGCGAAGAGCAGGAGCTGATGCTCGAGCGGGCCCGCCAGGACATCTCGGCCGAGAAGGAGAAGGCGGTCCAGGCGCTCCGGCGGGAGGCGGTGGAGCTGTCCATCGCCGCCGCGTCCAAGCTCATCGAGAAGAACCTGACCACCGATTCGAACCGGAAACTCGTGTCCGACTATCTGGCAAGCATCGAGAAGGGCAAGTGAAGTCCACCACCGTCGCGCGGAACTACGCCGAGGCGCTCTTCACCGCCGCCGAGCAGAAGCGGCAGACGGAGCGCTTCGGCGAGCTGATGGACGCCGTGGCCGGGGCGGTAACGGCGGACGAGCGGATTTCCGTGGCCCTCGAGTCCCCGCGGGTGGCCAAGGCGGTGAAAGCGCAGCTGCTCAAGGACGCGCTGTCCGATGTCGCACCCCGGGAGTTCGTGAACTTCCTGCAGTCCGTGGTACGCCGCGGCCGTCAGGGGTTGCTCGGTGAGATTTCCGCCGAGTATCAGGGGTTGCTCGACGTGTCGCTGAACCGGGTACACGCCGGCGTGACCCTGGCCGAAGAGGCCGACGGGTCGCTCCGAAATGATATCGTGAGGCGCCTGGAGAAGGCGCTCGGGAAAGACGTTCGGGCCCACTTCAAGGCCGACGAGCGGATTCTGGGCGGCGTGGTCGTGAAGGTCGGGGACCGGGTGTACGACGGCTCTCTGCGGCGGAGATTGATGGTGCTCAAGAGGAGGATGATGACTGGAGAGTAGATAAGCAGCGATTCCGCTTGATGTTATCCAGCCGTTTCCCCCTAGACGATCCCTACCTATCGCCCCGCGCGGTTTGAGCGCATCGTGTCTTTATGAAGTTTCGCCTCCCCGAGATCTCCGCGGCGGTGGCGGTGATCGTCGGATCCTTGGCTCTGACCGGCTGGATTCTGAACGTACCGGCCCTGAGATCGGTCTTGCCAGGGCTCAGCACGATGAAGGCGAACACGGCGATCGGGTTCGTCCTGTTGGGACTCGGCCTGGCCCTCCCGCGTAGCACTCCCTACCGACTGGGCGCAGTTTGCGCCATAGCCGCCGGGTTGATCGGATTGCTCACCCTGCTCGAGTACACCCTGGGCCGTGGGGTCGGGCTCGATCAGCTCTTCATCCGCGACTCCGTCACTGTCCCGCCCGTCCCTCCAGGCCGACCTGGAATCAATACGGCGCTCGACTTCGTGCTGCTGGCGGTGCCGCTCGCCCGGTGGCAGCTCGAGTGGCGCGGACCGCGCTGGCTCACCGAGGCTTGCGTCGGGGTCGCCGGGTTGATCGCCCTCGCGGCGCTCGTCGGCTACCTCTACAGCGCCACGGCTCTCACCGGGTTGGCGTCGTATACGCAGATGGCGCTGCACACGGCGTTGCTCTTCCTGCTCCTCTCGGCGGCCATACTCGCGCGGGAGCCCGATAGCCCGCTGATGATCATCATCACCCAGCCGGGGGCCGGGGGCGCGATCGTCCGCCGCCTCCTCCCGACGATGCTGGCGGTGCTGATCTTGCTCGGCTGGGTCCGGCTCAAGGGGCAAGAGGCCGGGCTCTACGGCACCGAGTTCGGCGTCGCGATGCTCGTGCTGGTGAGCATGACCGCGCTGGCGGTGCTGACCTTGTCGAGCGCCTCCCGACTGACTCGCGATGTCGCGGCTCGGGAGAGCGCCGATGCGCGTTTCCGCGCGGTGGTGGAGTCGGCGCCGAGTGGGATGCTGATGATCGATCCCTCCGGGACCATTGTGCTGATCAACCGGGAGACCGAACGTCTCTTCGGCTACGCGCGGGAGGAGCTGCTGGGGGGCCCGCTCGAGCGACTGGTCCCGGAACGTTATCGGGCGGGCCATCCCGCCTTTCGCATCGACTTCTTCCGTCACCCGCAGACGCGCGCGATGGGCGCGGGACGGGAGTTGTATGGCCTGCGCAAGGACGGCAGCGAGTTGCCGGTGGAGATCGGCCTCAATCCGATCGAGACTCCCGAAGGGCAGTTCGTACTCGCTTCGGTGGTGGACATCACCGCACGCAAACGCGCCGAGGCACGGTTCCGGGCGGCCGTAGAGTCCTCCCCCAACGGCATGGTGATGATCGATGGCGGCGGGAAGATCCTGCTCGTCAACCGCGAGATCGAGCGGCTCTTCGGCTACGGCCGTGAGGAGCTGCTCGGGCACCCCATTGAGCTCCTCGTGCCCGCGCGCGTTCGCGAGCGCCACCCCGGGCTGCGGACCGAGTTTTTCGCTCACCCCCAGACCCGTTCGATGGGCGCGGGCCGCGACCTCTTCGGCGTTCGCAAAGACGGTACAGAAATGCCAGTGGAGATCGGTCTCAATCCAATCGAGACGGACGAGGGTCTCTTCGTCCTGGCCTCCGTGGTGGACATCACCCAGCGCAAGCGGTCGGAAAGCGAGCTCAAGCGGTCCAACGAGGAACTGGAGCGGTTCGCGTACGTCGCCTCCCACGACCTCCAGGAGCCGCTGCGGATGGTCGGCAGCTACGTCCAGCTGCTCGCCAAGCGTTACCAGGGGAAGCTCGACAAGGATGCCGATGACTTCATCGGGTTCGCGCTCGACGGGGCCTTGCGAATGCAGCGACTGATCCAGGACCTCCTCGCCTTCTCTCGGGTCAGCACCAGGGGCGCCGACCTGGTGCCCACCGACGCGGACGCGGTATTGGGCAACGCCCTGGCCAACCTCAAGCTCACGATCGAGGAGTGCGGGGCCGCTGTGAGCCACGATCGTTTGCCCACAGTCAAGGCCGACGCTGGGCAGCTCGAGCATGTGTTCCTCAATCTGATCTCGAACGCGTTGAAGTTCCGGGGCACCGCTCCGCCCAGGATCCACATCGGTGCCTCCCGCGAGGACGGGAACTGGCGGTTCTCGGTGCGGGACAACGGGATCGGCATCGAGCCGCAGTACTTCGAACGCATTTTCGTGATTTTCCAGCGACTCAACGCCCGAGCGGACTATCCGGGTACGGGGATCGGACTCGCGATCGTGAAAAAGATCGTCGAGCGGCACGGGGGCCGGATCTGGGTCGAGTCGGCGGCGGGGTCGGGTACGACATTCCTCTTCACGCTGTCCGCGGCCTAGGGGACGAGACTCATGTACGACACCGCTGCGCGTGCCGTCGAGATCCTGCTGGTCGAGGACAATCCGGGCGACGTGCGCCTCACCCAGGAAGCCTTGCGAGACGCCAAAGTGCGGAATCAGATCCAGGTCGCGGTAGACGGGGTCGAGGCTCTCGCCCTGCTGCGCCGGGAGGGGAAGTACGCGAACGCACCGCGCCCCGACCTGATTCTCCTCGATCTCAACCTGCCCCGGAAGGGCGGGCGCGAGGTGCTCGAGGAGATCAAGGCGGACGATCGGCTTAAACACATTCCCGTCGTCATCCTCACCACGTCCCAGGCCGAACAGGACATCCTCGAGAGCTACCGGCTGCGCGCGAACGCATACGTCACCAAGCCGGTAGACCTGGAGCAATTCCTGCGCGTGGTGAAGTCCATCGAGCAGTTCTGGCTCGAGATCGTGAAGCTCTCACGACCATGAGCACCGGCGTCGCGGCCCCTCCCATCCACGTACTACTGGTGGAGGACAATCCGGGAGACGCGCGCCTCATCCTCGAGGTGTTGACCGAAGTCGGGGCCCGGGACTTCCAGCTCGAGAAACTGGATCGGTTGGAGCCCGCCATTGAGCGACTCCGGGGCGTCGCCGTCGACGTCGTCCTGCTCGATCTCGGTCTCCCTGACTCGCAGGGGATCGACACCTTCCGACGGGCCCGCCGGGAAGCGCCGACGCAGCCGATCATCATCATTTCGGGGCTCGATGACGAGCAGGTGGCCCTCGAAGCCGTCCGGTCGGGGGCGCAGGACTACTTAGTGAAGGGGCGCATCGAGGGGCACCTCCTCGCCCGCGTGATCCGGTATGCCCTGGAGCGGAAGCGGGCCGAACGGCTGTTGCTGGACTCGGAAACGATGTACCGGTCCCTGGTGGAGAACTCTCCCTTCGGGATTCTCCGCGCCTCCCTTGACGGGCGGCTTCTGGCGGCGAACCCTGCCATCGTCCGGATGCTGGGATACACCACTGAGGCAGAGGTGCTACGACTCGACCTGGCCCGGGACGTCAACTTGCTGGACCCCGAAGAGCTCAAGCGACGGGTGGGCATTGTCCACGCTCAGGGGGGGCTCACCAGTGAGTCGCCCTGGAAACGTAAGGACGGCCTTACGTTCGTCGCGCGGCGCACCAGCCGGGTGCCCCGCGGCCCCAACGGCGAGGCACAGCACATCGACGTTGTGGTGGAAGACGTGTCGGAACGACGGACCCTGGAGACCCAGCTCCAGCAGGCCCAGAAAATGGAGGCGATCGGTCAGTTGGCCGGTGGCGTGGCCCATGACTTCAACAACCTGTTGACGGTGATCCTCGGCTCCGCTGACCTGCTGCTCGAGACCATTCCGTCTGGGACTCCGGAACGCGAAGACGTCGGGGACATCCGGCGGGCCGCGGTACGGGCCGCCGATCTGACCCGCCAGCTCCTGGCGTTCAGCCGGAAGCAGACGCTCCAGCTCCAAGTTCTCGATCTCAACCACATCGTCGAAGGCATGGAGAAGATGCTGGTCCGGTTGATCGGGGAAGACGTGGACCTGAGAACCCGTCTCGACCGCTACTTGGGCGCCACGAAGGCCGATCCGGGGCAGGTGGAGCAGATCCTCCTCAACCTGGTGGTCAACGCGCGGGACGCCATGCCCGACGGCGGACAGCTCACCATCGAGACCTCGAACGTCGATCTGGACGAGATCTACGTTTCAGACCACAGCCCCGCGCTCCCCGGTCCTTACGTGATGCTCGCCGTCAGCGACACCGGAATGGGAATGGATCAGGCGACTCAAGCCCGAGTGTTCGAGCCTTTCTTCACGACCAAGGAGGTGGGGAAGGGCACCGGCTTGGGGCTCGCGACCGTGTACGGGATCGTGAAGCAGAGCGGCGGCTTCATCTGGCTCTACAGCGAGCCGGGGGAGGGGGCCACGTTCAAGGTCTACCTGCCTCGCGTCGACGCATTGGCTGCTGGCGCCGCTCCGGCGGCCGCAGAGGGAACCCTGGCTGGCACCGAGACGATCTTGTTGGTGGAGGATGAGGATGCCGTGCGCACACTCACCCAACGCGCCTTGGAAGGGCAGGGATACACGGTGCTGGCCGCCAAACACGGGGCCGACGCTCTGACAATCGCCGACGGGTACCCCGGGACCATTCATCTGTTGATCTCCGACGTCGTGATGCCGAAGATGAACGGCCCCGAGGTCGCCGCTGGTCTGACGAAGCGTCGCTCCGCCATCCGGACCCTGTTCCTCTCCGGCTACCCCGGCGAAGCGATCTCCCGCCGCGGCAGCCTCGACGAGGGGGTGGCCTTCCTGCAAAAACCCTTCACCATAGAAGGACTCGCGCGCAAGGTGCGAGAGGTGCTGGACGGCTGAGTCCCATCATCGATACCGAATCCCGATGGTCACGCTCGGCCGCAGCAATGAGCGCCGCTCAAAGGGTGGACTCAAGTCGCTCGCATCGAACAGCGAAGGCGTAAGAGACACCCCGGCCTGTACGTCCCCAAGGAATCTCCGGGTGACAGGCCACTCGTACACCGCCGTCACGTGGCCGCCCACACGCACCCGCGTGTCGCCATCGGTGATGGCCCAGGCGACCACGTCTCCACCGCCTCCGACCCGTAATACGCCATCGTCCCCGACTCTGAACAGGCGCACCGTCACCTCCGGTGACCCGGAGTAAAAGCGCACGGCCTTGGTGTCGACGAACACACCGCCCGGTATCTCCACCGCGAGGCCAGGGGATGCATAGCTGAGCCCCAGGTCCGCGCGGACCGCGCCCCAGTCATGCCCCACCGTCAGGCCCACCAGCGTCGGCCGCCCGGGGTGCACGGACCCCGGCGTCGAGTCCGCTGTCGAGACGGCCCCTCCGAAGTGCCTCCCCACGCCGACTGACAGGCCGACACTCCACTGGGCATTGAGGGCAGCCGGCAGAGCAATTGAGAGGGCAAGGGCGAGCGTGCGCATCAGTGCATCTCCAGGTCGATCCAGCCCTTGGTGATGTTGTGGTCAGCCTTGATGAACCAGTTGTAGCCGGGGTAGTACTGGCCCACGACCGCATCCTGAACGGCGTTCCCCACAGGATCGTCATTCGAGTTGATGAACGAGGCGAGGGCCGAGAGCAGGTCCTGTCCGACCCTCGCGTAGTGGAAGACCTTGTTGAGCTTCGACACCGTCGAATCCCGCCCGCCGGTGAGCAAGGCATACGCGCTGTCGATCGAAAGCATCATCGCGTGGACCCGGTCGGTATCCATGCGGAGCTCGCAGGCCTGGTCGTCGTCCTCGACCAGGAACACCCGTACGCCTTGACCCGGGTGCCGAGCCTTGTAGGCGGTCAGCTGATCCTGGCTGAACAGCAGCACGTCCCCCCACCAATCGTCGGTGTTCTGGTCGTAGTAGTAGGGACCGCCGGCATGCTCGCCGGCACACTGGTAGTCGGTCAGCTGATCCGTAGTGCCCATCTGCCCGAGGATGTGGACTTCAAACTCGGGGTCGCCCTTCAACCATCCCTCAAACTGGCCCGCGTCAGGGATGTGGGCCGCCTTCATGTACAAGCCCGCCGGAGGCGGCTGCAGCGGGGACCCGCCGCCGTCACCACACGTGGTCGGCGTGCATTGGATGCGTGCCGGCGGGGAGTCGAAGTCCGTCTCCACCGGCACCAGCGCCAGCACCGGCGTCTCAGGCGGATGCTCGGCGTCGAGCACGTAGCGGCGTCCCTTGGTGTCGAACGCCACCGGCGCGTCGTGATCGGCCACCGCCGTGGCCACCAGCACATTTTCGTCCGCGTGCCACGAGGCGAGGTGTGACTTCACCGGCATGTAGAACTCGAGGGGCTGGGCCTGCGCCCCTTGTGCCAGGACGGCGTCATCCGAGTCGCCGTTCACCTGCGCGATGGTCTTGAGGGCTCGCCAGTTGGCCACCGCGAGGAACCGCTGGAATTGGAGTTTGTGCTCCCGGATGGGAGAATGCTGGATCTGCGCCCAGACATACGCCCGGAACCCGGGGTTGCCCAGCGCCAACGCCACCCGCTGTGCCAGCCATTCATTGCGGGCCGGCGTGGCCCCCGGGTGACTCTGCGATGAATCGCCCGTCGCTCGGGCATTGGTCGGCCCGGTAGGCTGGGTCTCACCGCAGCCGATGGCGATTGCCGTGACGCCCCCCGCGACCATCACCAGTGGGATGAAATACCGAATGCGCATACGCGCCTCCTGAATGCGTGAAGAAGGGAGACGAGTATGAAGGAAGGAGGAGCAAACACCGGGACCCGAACAGCGCGCCCCGGTACCGATTTACGGCGAGTCGGCGAGGCTCGCGATGTGGCGGAACAGACGCCGCACCAGCGCGGCGGTGAGCAGCAGGGGCGGCAGGAGCACGACCCATGTCGCGGACAGCACGATCACCCGCAGGTCCCCTTGCAGGTTGAGGTGCTCCGCGAGCACGACGGGGAGCCCCACGACGGCGATGGCGGCCGCATAGAGCGGTGCGAGCACGGCCCACCGGCGGCCCAGGGTAAGGAGCTTGCGGAGCGCCGAGGGGGATGGAGCAACGGGGGCCGTCGATGCCGGGGTCAGATGATCGGCCAGATGCGTTCCACTCTGGGGACGCTTGTTCGGATCCTTCTCGAGACAGCTGTCGACCAGGGTCGCGACCAGCGACGACGTCCTGGGCGCCACGCTGGCGAGCGCCGGTGCCACGTCGGTCACGTGCTGAGACATCACGACGTACGGGTCTTCGTCATCGAAGGGGAGGCGGCCCGATGCCGCATAGAAGCCGACGACGCCGAGGGACTAGAGGTCGGAGCGGGCGTCGAGGGCCAGGCCGCGGGCCTGCTCGGGGCTCATGAATTCGGGCGTGCCGAGCACCGTGCGGGACCCGGAGATGGGGCCGGCGCCGAAGCGGGCGATGCCGAAGTCCGTGACGAACGAGGAGCCGGTGGAGCGGTCGATCAGAATGTTGTCAGGCTTCACGTCCCGGTGCACCACGCCCTGATGGTGGGCGTGGGCCAGGGCCAGGGCCGTTTCACGCAGCACTCGGGCGGTCGCGTCGGGAGGCAAAGGGCCTCGGGTGCGCACCCGGTGTCCCAGGGTGTAGCCGGGCACATAGGCCATGACGAAAAAGACGATGTCCCCGACTTCTCCGACGGAAAATATGGGAACGATGTGCGGGTGCGACAGCCGTGCGGCGATCCGCGCCTCCCGCAGAAACCGGGCCCGGTGGACGGGGCTGGTCGCGCGCTCCGGGGGCAGAAGCTTGATGGCGACCGGTCGCGCGAGTCGCACATCGCGGGCGAGATAAACGAGGCCCATGCCACCACGTCCCAGCGGTCGCTCGACTTCGTAGCGACCTCGCAACGTTCGGCGCACTGCGGAGAGAAATTCTTCGGTCAGCGGTCAGATCCTCGGCCGGCGGTAACACTCCAGGACCAGCGAAGTCTGCTATACCCGAGCGAGGCTTCCCGAGTTCCGCTACTTTTTTCTCATGCTCCCTTTCCTCATAGTGGCCACGACGGCCATCGCGGCCGTCCCGCACGACTCCCAGGCGACTCGCTACTGGCAGCAGCGGGTCGCGTACACGATCGACGCCTCCCTCGACGAAGCGACGGGCGTGCTCACCGCGCACGAGCGGATCGTCTACGTGAATCAGTCGCCCGATTCGTTACGGGACTTTTACGTGCACGATTACTTGAATGCTTTTCGTCCGGGATCACGGTGGGCCGCGTACGACTCGGCCTCAGGAGTGGTTCGGTATCAGAACATGAAAGACCCCGACTATGCGTTCGAGCGAATCACGAAGGCCACGGTGATGGGGGAGGCCGGCGCGCCGACGTACCCGTACGCGCCAGATTCGACCATCGCGCACTGGACGCTGCCGCATCCGCTCGCGCCGGGCGCGCAGATGACGGTCGAGATCGACTGGCAGGCTCGGACTTCGACCTTGCCCCGGCGCCAGGGCCGCGACCCCAAGACCCGCCGCTATGACTTCGCGCAGTGGTATCCGAAGGTGGTGGTGTACGACGAGTACGGGTGGGAGGACCATCCGGTCTATCCGCCGGGCGAGTTCTATGGCGAGTTCGGGACGTTCGATGTCACGCTCAATTTGCCCGCGGACCAGGTGGTGGGGGCGACGGGCGTTCCCGTCTGCGGGGACCCGGGGTGGGAGGGCGCCCGCGCCAATACCGCGGAAGCGGTGGACTATCAGCGCGACTTCTATCCCGGCGCGCCGCACGATTGCGCCGCCGCCGCGGCTGGACGCAAGACGGTACGGTTCCTGGCCAAGGACGTCCACCATTTCGCCTTCACGCTCAATCCCCACTATGTGTACGAGCAGGGGAAGTTCAACGCCGTCGCCGTCCACGTACTCTACCAGCCGCAGGACAAGGCGACCTGGGGAAACGGAATTGCCGTGAAGCGGACCGAGACCGCGCTGCAGTGGCTCGATTCGACCTACGGCAAGTACCAGTGGCCGCAGCTCACCAACGTGCACCGCATCGAAGGGGGCGGCACCGAGTTTCCGATGATGATCATGGATGGCGGACCCGATCAGGGTCTGATTCTTCATGAGGGCGGGCACATGTACACCATGGGCCAACTCGCCAACAACGAGTGGCGCGAGGGGTATCTCGACGAAGGCTTCACCAGCTTCCAGACGGGCTGGTACTTCGAAACCCATGGTGGGAGGCCGAGCTACGACGGGCTGGATGGGCTGTTCCTGCCGCTCGATCTGGACCGCTGGAGCCAGCCTGTCTCGATGGTGAGCGAGCGGTACCGCGACTTCAACACGTACAATCTCATGATCTACAACCGCGGCCAATTCTTCTACGAAGAGCTGCGCTACATCGTGGGTGACGCCACGATGCACAAGATCCTGAGAGCGTACTTCGATCGCTGGAAGCTCAAGCACGTGAACGAGGCCCGCTTCCGCGAGGTCTGCGAGGAGGTCTCGGGTCAGGACTTGAGCTGGTTCTTCGGGCAGTGGCTGCACGGCGTGCCGATCTTCGACTACAAGCTGGCTCACGTGGACCGGACCGAGCTCCCCAGCGGCAAGTGGCGCACGGAGGTCACCATCCAGCGTCTGGGCGACGGATGGCTGCCGGTCGAGATCGGCGACGACGATACCATTTATGCCCGGGCCACCGGTCAGCCTGAGGTCGAGCGCGTCGAGTTCGTGAGCGCCAAGAAGCCAGGCCGCCTGAAGCTCGATCCGCGGCTGCGCACGCACGACTGGAATTACCTCAACAACTATGAGCCGAAGTTCCTGGACGGCCGCAAGGCGACCAAGGTCGTATTCGATGACCCCACGCGGGCGGTGACGCGCCGGGACTCGCTGGTGCAGGCGTTCCGGCCCACGGTCTGGTACAACGACCTGGGCGGCTTCGTCGTGGGCCTGCACTCGAACCAGAACTACGCGGGGCTCTTCGACCGGGGCACCGGCAACCTCGTGCGCGAGACGAGAGGAACCGCCACGAGCCCCTGGGGCTTCGAGTTCACGCTGGCCAACCCGGTCGGCCTTCAGACCGCGCGTCAGACGACTACGGTCTCGGGGTGGGATGTCGAAGGCCGGGCGGGTGCGCGCATTCGCTGGGACCGCACGCTCGAGAAGGGGCCCTTCCAGCCCTTCCTGAACCCCGGGTCCAATCCCCACGCCGGCTTCGACATCGAATGGATGTCCACCACGGACGTCGGGTATCTCGACCGCCGGATGTGGGACGACGCGGGGACCATCGAGCTGGGGCCCTGGTACTCGAACGTCCTCCGCCATGGGCGCACGACCTGGACCACCGATCTTGGCGTGAAGGGCGGAATCGTCTACCGCTTCCCGGGCCCTGGCGTCGTGGCCGTGAACCGGTACGACGTGAATACGTATGCTCGCCTCACGGGGGCGGGGAGCGTCCGTACTCCGCTCGTCGCTGGGGCCTTCCTCGGCGTCCGCTTGTTCGGCGGGGCCTATCTCAGCGCCGACCGACCTCCGCTGCAGCGACGGATCTACGTCGGCGGGGCCGATCCGTATGAGACGTTCACTGATCCCTTGCTTCGTTCCCGCGGCGCCTGGTTCGTGCGGCCGGGCTTCTATTACCAGTCTCCCGGGGACGGCAACCTCCGTGGGTTCTCTCAAGGATTGGGCGGCCGCTGGGCGGTCACCAGCAACATCGAGCTCACCCGAAGTCTGGTGAGCCGGCGGACCGGATTCTTGAGGAACGCGACTTTCGAAGGGTTCTTCGACGGCGGGGTGGTGGACTCGGCGGCGGTGGTCTCCGCGTCCGGCACGAGTGCGATGACGACACTGTGGGACGCCGG
>DATBCM010000492.1:0-2991 GCA_036270455.1 Gemmatimonadales bacterium
GTTTTCCCAGGCGCAGGTGGCCGGGTCGTGGACGCGCGACGGCGCGGGCGTACGGGCGGGCACGCTTTGGGATGCCACGCTGGGCGATTTCACCGGACGCCGGTACGGAAACCACTTCGAGTTCGTCGGGATCACGCCGAATTTCGAGGCCGCCTCGGGGTTCGTGAACCGGACCGGCGTCGTCTTCGCCCGGCTGTTCAACCGGTTCACCTGGTACGGCCAGCCCGGCGCCACGATGGAGCAGCTCCAGACCATTTTCATGGGGACGCCGCTCTGGAGGTACGACGACTTCTGGCACGCCCGCGGGACCATCGAGGGCGGCTGGACGAATACCTGGGGGCTGACCCTGCGGGGCGGGTGGAACCTGAGCGCCACCGTGAGCGACAATCTTCAGCGCTTCGACTCGGCGACGTACGGCGGGTATCGCGTCGACCGCGGAGTCGACACCATCGCGTTCACCATTCCCCACGGCCTGTACAACCTGATCGGTGCGAATGCGGGGGTCACCAGCCCGTACCGGGCCTTCCAGTGGTCGCTCAACGCCGGCTACGGACACTCCGTGATCTTCGCGGAAGCCGCCGAAGGGAAGGAGCTGACCACCAATGCAACCCTCTCCTGGAAGCCGACCTCCTCCATCCGACTCTCGGCCACCTGGCTCCACGACCGCCTGGTGCGGGAGCGGGACGGAAGCGAATTCGCGCTCGCCAACATCCCGCGACTCGAGTTCGACTACCAGATCAACCGGTCGGTGTTCGTGCGGTACATCGGCCAGTACGTGGCCCAGCGCCGGTCCGCGCTCCAGGACCCCCGCACCGGACAGCCGCTGCTGGTCAACAGCACGGCGGTGGTCGGCACCCTGTCGAACGGGTTCCGGAACGACTTCCTGCTGTCCTACAAGCCGGTGCCGGGGACGGTGTTCTTCCTGGGCTACGGGACGTCGCTCTCCGAGCCGACGGCATTCGGGTTTTCGAACTTGCAGCGCGTGCAGGACGGCTTCTTCCTGAAGGCGAGCTACCTCTTCCGGATGTAGGACCCCCACCCCCGACCCCCCATCCGGACGACTCGTCCGGAGCGTCCCTTCTACAAGAAGATCACGTCGCCACCCTCGGCCTTACTGAGGTACTGTCGGAGTCAAGGTTGAAGTACACCTCGATCTCGTCCAGGAGGTCGTCGTCCGAGTAGACGCCCGTGAGGATCCGCTCCGGCCCGCCGGGATCGAGGAGGACATAACCGTACGGGTAATCGAGGCCCGACAGCACCACCATGCGGCGGCGATGGGCCGGTCCCTCGACGTAGACGGTGTCGGCGGTCGTCGGTACGATGGCGATCCCGGCCCGCTTGAGCTCACCGGCTACCTGATCCGTGTAGTAGGTCAGGTCGTCATACGCGGAGCTCGCGTCACCCGCGGACAGCGTGTCGGTGGCGCCGAGCCAGAAGACGATCAGGGTGGGGCCGGTGATCACCCGTGGGCGCCGGAGCGCGGAGCGGCCGGAGTCCCGAAGCTCGAGCGAGTCGGGCCCGCGACCCGGGGGGGCGTGCAGACCCCGCCGGTTGCGCGCCAGCGGCGGGTGCGGACGGCAGCCGAATGCCAGAAGCCCCGCGAGGATGAGGATGGCCGACTTCATGGGAAGGAATATATTCGCGACATGACAACTCAGCCGCCTCAATTGGTCCGGCGCCACCACTGGATCGTCCGGCTGTGCCACTGGGCAACGGTGGTCGTCCTGGCCGGCTTGATCGCCTCAGGACTCCAGATCTACGAAGCGTACAACCGCTTCGGCAACCGGGGCGATCCGGCGTATCCCAGCCCATTCAACGGCGTCGTGTTTCCGCACTGGAGCCGTCTGGGGGGCTGGCTCGCCGCAGGCCTCAACTGGCACTTCGCCCTCATGTGGCCCTTCGCGCTGGGCGGTTTCTTGTACCTCTCCTACCTGGCGTTCAGCGGCGAGTGGCGGTCCCTGCTGTTTCGGCCGCGCGATATCCGCGGCGCGATCGAGATGCAGAAGTACTATCTCGGCCTTCGGAAAGAGCACCCGCCCCAGGGCAAGCACAATCCGCTCCAGAAGCTGGCGTACACGTTCATCATCGTGTTGGGCACGCTGTCGATCTTGACCGGCCTCTCGATCTACAAGGCGACGCAGTTCGGGTGGCTCACCCGGCTCTTTGGCGGCTTCCAGGCCGCCCGGTACTGGCACTTCTGGGCCGTGTGGATCTTCGTCGGCTTTACGCTGGTGCACGTCACCCTGGTCTTCGTCGTCGATCCGCATTCCCTGCGCGCGATGCTCACCGGGTGGTACCGGGGGAGGTTCCCCAGCCATGATTGACCGCCGTTCCTTTTTCAAAGCCGCCGGCGCCGGCGCCGCCGCGTCTCTCGTGGCGGCGTGCGGCTGGGACGGAGGCGGCAGCCTCAAGCCCACGCTGTTGTCCATCTC
Source organism: Gemmatimonadales bacterium (assembly GCA_036270455.1). GTDB lineage: Bacteria > Gemmatimonadota > Gemmatimonadetes > Gemmatimonadales > GWC2-71-9 > 40CM-2-70-7. The sequence continues at coordinate 2,433 of DATBCM010000492.1, forward strand.
CGGGTTGAACGACTGGGTGGGCGAACACTTGCTCTTCTCGCCGAGCCGCCTCGCCCCGAACTACGACCCGAGTCTCCGGAGCGCGGGGCTCCCGGCGTATTTCATCTCCGATACCGTCCCGATGCTCAAGGATCCGGCGACGTGGCGCCTCTCGGTCGGTGGGATGGTCCGCACGCCCCTGAGCCTCACACTGGACGACCTCAAGCGGATGCCCAGCGTGACGTACACCGTCAAGCACCATTGCGTGGAGGGCTGGAGCGCGATCGCCACCTGGACGGGCGTGCCCGTGAAGGCCTTGGCGCAGCAGAGCGGCATGACGCCGGCGGCGCGCTACATCGACTTTCAGTCGTTCGACGCCGGATATTCCAATGGATGGGATCTCGCGAGCGCCATGCACCCGCAGACGATTCTCGCGTACGCCATGAATGACCGGCTGCTGGGGCCCGATCACGGAGCGCCGTTGCGGTTGTACTCGCCGACCAAGCTCGGCTACAAGATGACCAAGTACCTCACCGCGATGAACTTCACCGAGCAGAGACCGGGCGGGTATTGGGAAGAC
>DATBCM010000493.1:0-4626 GCA_036270455.1 Gemmatimonadales bacterium
CTGCGAAAGCCTCGCGGCCCGGATTGCGGACGACGTGGTCTACGCCATCGAGCCGAAATGGGTGGCGGTGGACGTCCACCAGAACGTCCGGGGCGGCATCGCCCTCATCGCACGCGCGGAGCGGGGACGACGGACATGAAGACGAGGCACGCCCTCTTGGTATTGAACGTTTTTCTGGTTCCCCTCGCCGCACAAGCACCCGCGTCCGATTGGCCCGCGTATGGTCATGACGCCGGGGGCTCACGGTTCTCGAGTTTGGCCCAGATCGATTCCACCAACGTCCAAAAGCTCAAGGTCGCCTGGGTCTACCGCACCGGTGACCTGATGCACATGAGCAGCCGCTTCGAGGCCACGCCCCTGGTGGCCGGTGGCGTGCTGTACATCTCGACTCCGCTGGGCCGCGTTTCCGCGCTCGACCCCGCGACCGGCGCGGAGCGCTGGACCTTTGACGCGCGGGTGGACCTGACCCGGGACTACGGCGACTTTGCGAATCGCGGCGTCTCCTATTGGAAGGACGCGACGGGCGCTCGAGTGTTCCTCGCGACGGTGGACGCCCGCCTCATCGCCATCGACGCGGCGACCGGAAGACCGATTCGGTCCTTCGGTGACTCGGGCACCGTAGATCTCGCGAAGGCAATAGGCAATCCTCCGGCCTACGCCGGCGAATACGAAGTCACCAGCCCGCCGGCCGTGATCGGGGATCTCCTGGTGGTGGGGTCGTCGATCAGTGACAACGTCCGCGCCAACGCGCCGAGTGGTGTGGTGCGTGCGTATGACGCGCGGACTGGCGCGCTCCGATGGAGCTTCGATCCCTTCCCCGCGGGCGCCAAGACGGGCGCGGCCAACGCCTGGAGCGTCATTTCGGCCGATCCCGGGCGGGATCTCGTGTTCGTTCCCGTCGGCAGCGCCTCCCCCGATTTCTACGGTGTGGAGCGACCCGGCCCGGATCACTACGCCAATTCAGTCGTGGCGCTCCGCGCGTCGACGGGCAAAGTGGTCTGGTCCTTCCAGGTGGTGCACCACGATCTCTGGGACTATGACGTCCCGGCGGAGCCGGTGGTGTTCACGCTCCACAAGAATGGCCACGACTTCCCCGCGCTCGCGGTGGCGACCAAGATGGGCCACCTCTTCATTCTCGACCGGCGGAACGGAAAGCCCTTGGTCCCGGTCGTCGAGCGGCCCGTGCCGCGTTCGGATATCCCGGGCGAGCAGACCTCTCCCACGCAGCCGTTCCCGCCACCGGTCTATCGCTTGGTGGCGGAGACGCTCTCGTCCGCGCAGGCGTTCGGCGTGAGCCCGGAAGCGAAGGCGTTTTGCCAGGCCTGGATGGATTCGCTAAAATTTCAGGGGATCTTCACGCCGTCTTCTCTGCAAGGCTCCATCCACTTCCCCGGTCACGTCGGCGGATTCAACTGGTCCGGCGTCTCGGTGGATGAAGCGGACGGGATTCTGGTCGCGCCGCTGAATCAGATCGCCATGGTCGTGACCCTGATTCCCCGTGACTCGCTGTCCGCCGTTCGGGCGCGGCACCCGGACACCGAGTTCGGATCCCAACGCCTGACGCCGTATGCCTCCATGCGTCAGAACCTCATCGGCCTGAATGGCGCGCCCTGCAGCCCGCCTCCGTGGGGTGAGCTGGTCGGGTTCGACCTGGCCCATGACCGCGTCAAATGGCGCGTGCCGAATGGCTCCATCCCGGGCCTCGAGGGGCAGCACACCGGCTCCCCAGCACTGGGCGGGGTTTTGCTGACCAAAGGTGGGCTCGCCTTCAGCGGCGGGACCTTGGATAACCGCTTCCGTGCCTACGACGTCTCCACGGGGCAGGTCCTCTGGGACTCACCGCTCCCCGCCGGTGGTCACGCGCTCCCCGCGACCTACTCCGTTGGCGGCCGCCAATACGTCGTCATTGCGGCGGGAGGCCACGATCGGCTGCACCTGGGGCCTCCGGTGCTCGGAGACTACCTCTACGCGTTCGCGCTCGACTCGGTGGAGGTGGAAGACACGTCCCACGACGTGGTCGGGCCCTGGGCGGGGGACTTACGGATCGAAGACCACGAGCGCTTTGCGACGACGTTCTCTCTGGCTTCGGCGGGCGATTCTCTCATCGGGCAGGTGACCGCGGGCGGCGGCGCCCTCACCGGTCCGATTTCGGTCTATCACCCGGGCCTGATGGTGTCGTGGCGCTTTACGTTCACCTACCAGGCGAAGTCGTGCGGCGGGGAGATCACCGGTAAGGGCTCAGAGGCGAATCAGGGGACCCTGCTGGTCGGCACACTGACCGTCCACTCGACGTGCAGTGACCACGACGAGCCGGGAACGTTCTCGTTCAGACGCGCTTCTGCACGTCCTTGAGATAGCGCTCGATGGTCGCGGCCTGACCGAAGACGAAGCGCGACATGAACCGGAAAATGACGTTGTAGACCTCGCCATGCTCCGTGATCCGGAGTGTGGTCGAGTCGGGTCCCGCCGGGGCGAGCACGTAGGTCCAGCTCCCCCCGAAGGGCAGACTCTTGTCGGCGATGGTGGTGACCAGTTCCACGCCGGGGACCGACTGGGTCACCGCGAAGGTGATCTGTCCATCCGACGAGACTTCCGTCCACTTCGGCGGGCCGCCCCCGGTCGGCAGCAATTCGACACTCTTCACGCCAGTGCGCCACTTGGGGAAGTCCATCGGCGAGCTGATCAAAGCGAAGAGCTTGTCGGCGGACGCCTTGAAGGTCGCCTCACGGGTCACCTGGTGCTTCACCGGCAGTAACGCGCCGATGATCGCCACCAGGCCCACGAGTCCCACCAAGACGCCGACCACGACCAGGGCGATGCGCATCCGGCCTCCGTGATGATCCCAGCCTAACGCAGTCCCGAAACCCCCGCCAGCGAGAATTCTGCAACGAAATCGGCGAGTTCGGTCAGGCCGGTGGTCACCTCGTCGGGCCACTCCGGGAATGCGGCCTTCCGGAAGACGCTGGTCTGCGGCTGACGGCCATACCAGAGGCAGTGGCTCTGTACGGCCACGGCGCACCGCCGGACCCGCGGATCGTCGACGTCACATTCCAGGATCCCGGCGACGATGCCGCGCAGGTACTGCACCCGGGGCCTAATGGCCTCGCGCGCGATCTTGGCGGCGGCCCGGGTGGGCTCATTCATCTCCTGGTTCATGAGGCCGTGGATCCACGTATTCGCGTCAGGGCTGCGGAGGAGGGCGCCAAGGTAGGTGCGGATGTAGTGGCGGAGACGGTCCTGGGGAGTGAGACCGGCGGAGCCCGCCTGCGCCAGGTCCGTGGTCCCCCGCATGACGGCGATGGCGCGGTCCACGACCTCCATGTAGAGGCCCAGCTTGCCGCCGAAGTAATAGTTCACCGCCGCGACGTTGGCCTTCGCCGCCCGGCAGATGTCCCGCACCGTCACCTGCCGGAATCCCTCCCGGCCGAAAAGGCGGGACGCCGCCTCCACCAGCCGCTCGCGCGTCGGGTCCTGGGTCACAATTCCCGTTTGAAGAGGAGGGTGGCGAGGGTCATGGTGACCGTCGCGAAAATCACCAGAAACGCGAGATCGCCGGCGATGGCGCCGAAGCCGACATCCTTCAGCGCGATGGCCTTGAGGGCGCGTACCGCATAGGTGAACGGGTCGGCGACGGCGATCACCCGCATCCAGCCCGGAAACGCCTGCTGGGGATATACGGCGCCTGACGGAAAGAAGAGCAGCGTGTTGAGCACGCCGAAGATCGCCCGCGGGAGGAGCGGATCCGACATCCGGACCATGAGCAGGAACATCATGCTCACGAGCGCCACGGACGCGGTCACGATGACCACGAAGAGCTTCATCAGGCGCCACGGCTCGAGCGGATTCGGGATGCCGGCGATGATCGTCCCCAAGACCATCAACACCGACCCCGCGAGCACCGCCTTGATGGCGCCCGAGATGTTGAACCCGGCGATCAGCTCGAACCGCGTGATGGGCGTGACGAGATACCCCTCGTGCAGCCCGCGGGCCTTGTCGTCGATGAAGATGATCCCGCCGCCGATCATGACCATCATGAAGATCGACATGACGATCGATCCGGGGAGCAGGTACTGGATGTACGGGACGTAGGGGTACAACTCCACGACGTCGAGCGTGGGGTTCTGCGGTACCGCGGGCGTCGCGGCGGGCTGGTGGTACGCGGAGACCATGCCGGCCAGCGTGGCGCCAAGGGTGGCGGCGACGAAGTTGTCGGTATTGTCTTCGATCAACGCCACCCGCGGATCGTCCTTCTGCAGTACCCGGCGCGAGAAGCCGGGGGGAATGGTGAGCACCCCGTTCACCTTGCCGTTGCGAAGGGCCGTCAGGGCGACCCCGCGGTCGGCGTAGGGGATGGTCTCGAAGGTCTGTGCGTTCGCCGCCACGGCGCCCGCGAGCTCGCGGAGTCGCACGGCCGGAATGGCCTGGTCTTCGTCCACCACGGCCAGTTTGAGATGTTTCACGTTCCCGCCGAAGGCGTAGCCCAGGATGATCAATTGGACCATCGGAAACAGCAGCGACACGATGATCAGCACGGGATTCCGGCGGAACCGCCGCATCTCACGTTCGATGATGGCCAGGATGCGATACATCAGCGGCTCCGGAACGCCGGTCGCTTCTCGGCCACGG